>USQZ01000001.1 GCA_900556975.1 uncultured Clostridium sp.
AGGCATCGGACTCTGACTCCGACATGCGTAAGTTCGAATCTTACTACCCCAGCCAGTTGTATCAAGGCTTTCAAGAAATTGAGAGCCTTTTTTAAATATAAATTAATTTAAAGGTGAGTAATATGATAAGATTTAGCCAAGAAGAGGGAATGATTAAACCAGATGGAATTATAAAATTAGATGGAACACATGATATAAATTATAAATTACCACATATAGCGATAGGTGTTTTTTCTGAGTTTTTATTGGCTGATATTGTCCAAAAGTTTTCATGTGAGAAGGTTGGTGCAATTGGATGTGCTAATTGTAAAAGACCTGTGTATATTATGAAATATAAAGATGTAGAGTTTACATTATTTATGGCTGGTATTAGTGGGCCATGGATAAGTTCTGATATTGAGCAATTAAGTGTTCATGGAGTTGATACATTTATTATTTTTGGAAATTGTGGTGTATTGGATAAAAGTATTGAAGATTGTTCTATAATAATTCCTAATAAAGCTTTTAGAGATGAGGGAACAAGTTATCATTATATGACTGAGTCTGATTGGGTCGAGCTAAATCCCAAATATACAGATGTTTTTAAACAGATACTTAAAGAAAATAATTATGAATTTTTTGAAGGTGCAACATGGACTACAGATGGCTTTTTTAGAGAAACAAGGGAGAAGGTTAAATATTTTAAAGAGCAAGGTGCTGTCTGTGTTGAGATGGAAGGTGCATGTATTGCTGCTGTTTGTAAATATAAGAATTTAGATTATTTTACGTTTTATTATGCAGAGGATAATATGGATGCTATTGAATGGGATGAAAGAAGTCTTAATCAATTAACTAATTTCGAAAAGAAAAAGTTGGTGCCTTATTTGGCGTTTGAATTGGCAAAAAAAATAAGTGATATAAGAGGATGTTAAGCTTGGAAGAGTTTGTTGAAATAAATGGAGAAAAAATATATTTTTTTGTTCAAAGAAAAAGAATAAAGAATTTGAATTTAAAAGTAAATGTTGATAAAACAGTGACATTGTCAATTCCAATGAGATTGTCAATGGATGTTGCTAAAGATTTTGTTAGAAAAAAGAGCGGTTGGATAAAGAAACAGCAAAATTTTTATGAGATAGTTTTAAAAGAAAAAGAGAATTTGAAATTTGAAAATAATGAAACTGTGTATTTGCATGGAAAAAAGTATAAGTTGGAAATTATAAAGAATACGGTAAATGGTGTTAATGTAAAGGATGACACTATTGAGATTTATGTGAAAGAAAAGTATGCAGATAATGCTGAATACATAAGTAGAGTATATGATAAATGGCTTAGAGAGTATGCATTAGAAGTTTTTGAAAAAGCTGTTATTGAGTATCAAAAGATTTTAAAGGATTATGGGGTTAAGATGCCTAAAATAGAGGTTAGAAAAACAAAAGCTATATGGGGAAGTTGTATGCCTATGAAAAACAAGGTTACGTTTAATTTGAATTTGATTAAAACGCCTATGGAATGTATTGAATATGTTGTTTTGCATGAGTTATCTCATTTTAAATTTCAAAATCATAGTAAGAATTTTTATAATTTTATTGCTATGTTTATGCCTGATTGGAAAGAGAGAAAGAGAATACTGGATAAAGAGTATATTGGAATAGGAAGAAAGTAATGTTAAGGATGAGTATTTTTTACTCATTCTTTTTATATTTTAAAAGAACATTATATTTTATTTTCGCATTCCTTGCTAAAAGATTTTACCGCCCACTAAACTTTGTTTAGCAGGCTAGGTAAAAACTTTCAAACTGCGCGTCATTGGAAAATAAAATATAATGTTCTTTAATAAAAAAGAATAACATACAGAGATTTGCTTTTATAGATTCAATGTGGGCAGCTTGTGTTTTACCAATTGCATAAATTTATAAAAATCATATAATAATTATTTTATATATGTTATAATAATTAAGAATATAACAACAAAACTTTAGTTTTGGAAAGAAGATTAAAAATATGGGAGATTTGAGAGATTATAAAAAAGATTTAGAAGAAGATTTGCCTTTTTGCAGACAAAAAGGTTTTAAAGTTATATTGGTGGAAGCTAATCCAGAAAAAAAATTTAATTATTCATATTATGTTTATATTCCAAATAATCCACAAAATACAATAATGATGGATTGTTTAAATGATTATGAAGATGAAATGCCAGAAGGATATGTTGAAAATTTAGAAGGGTTAGAAGAAATTTATAGTTTATTTGAAGATAATGAAATCATTAGAAGTGGTAAATCTGTTAAAGAAGGAATGGAAGAAAATAAAAGTAAAACATTAGATAGGTTATATCGTAGAATGGAAAAAGGTGTAGATGCATTAAGAACTATAATAAGTATAAATCCAAATATACCAGCTATAGTTCCTCTTATTCCTGGATATGGAAATGAACAATTTGATGGTGTAGTATCTCAATTAGATAAAGATGTTATTAGCAAAACTGCACCACAAATAAAAGCAATGATAGAAGATGCAAAAAGAATTATTGAAGAAAGAGCTAACGTAAAAATGAGTGATAAAGTTATACTACTTGGGCATTCAAAATCTTCAACGTTTGCTAATAATTTTTCTAGTTATTATCCTGAAATGTGTGAAGCAAGTATATTGGGTGGAGGAAGTTTTGGAACACTTCCAGTTGATAAAATTACATTACAAATCGTTGATGATACTGAAATAACTGAAAATGAGCAATTTTCGCTTATAAATGGAGTTCCTACAAAAAGAATTACTCAAACAGATTTTTATAGAATTATGCAAGAATATAATGATACGAAAAGAGATTACCAAGATGAAATAACGGCTAATGAAGATGGTACATATAATTTACCTATGAATTTTCCAGTAGGGATTTCTGATATTGAACATTATAGAGATTTATCAGATTTTCCAGATGGAAAAGAAGGATTCAGAAAAGCTTTAACTAACATGAATAAAATGATTTTTATAGGAGAACAAGAAGAAACAAAACCTGGTAATTTCGCATATAAAGATGGTATTACTAAAGAAGGAATTGAAGTAAAAGCGGGAGATAATATTGCTATTTTAGGAAAAAGATTAGGACGCCCTATAACAGAAATAGAAATTGCAAGTATGCATAATAGAATTTTAGAATATATTGCTGCATCAAATTCATTATTCGGTCGTAGCTCAAATGAAAGATTAAATAGCTATATGCAATTAAATGAATTATTAGGTAGTCCAATGCAATCTAAAATATATGAAGGTGTAGGACATATTGATTATGAATATTCTAAAAATGTAAAAGAACTTGATAGTATTTTTTCAAATTCTATATATTCATCACAACCTTTAATAATTGATATAGGGGCATATTATGCTGGAGTAATAAAAGGAAATATTCCAATTTTAGACAATACCGGTAGAGCTAGTCGTATTAGTCCTGTACCTCAGATTATAAGAAGATATATTGCGAGTCGGAAAAAATTTAAGTTTACTTTCTGGAGTATCAGAAGAACAAATTAGAACTGCAATAGATAGATATACAAGTAATTCAAATACTAAAAATATCGATAGAGTATATGATGAACTTTCAAGTGATGAAATTGATACGATTTTTAGGTCAATTGAAAAAAACAAAGAAATGCTTGACGGCAAAAGGGGATTAGAAGATTGCTTAGATGATGAAAGTTTAAAAATTTCTACAGAGCAAGAAGCAACAAGGATTGTTAGAGAAAGTGTACTTGGCAAAGACAAAATGAAAGAGGAAATGGAACGATAGAAATGGAGAATTTTTATGATAAACAGAAGATATAGTATTGCAATGTCTGAGACATTACATTATTTAAAAGGAATAAATCAAGATGATATTGATAAAATTCCGAATAAGTTTATGTTGTTTCTTAAAGAAAATGCAGATGATAATTATTCTTGTAATTTTGATTATAATAAACCTTTGAAAGAATTGAATCTTACAAATGAAGCAAAAGGCATAATTGCTATGATTTGTTTAAATTACTGGTGTGAAACTGAAGAACAAAAAACTAAATTTCGTAATTATTTAAATATAAATGAACAAAATTATCAAGAGAAATTAAAAAAAATATATAATGTTGATAATATTTTTAAAAATAGAAATAATACTGTAAATAATAATAGTAACTCAAATGTTGATGAAAAAACAGATAAAGAACACAATTCAAATTTACCAGCAAGAGTACAAAAAGAACAAAATATATTTCTAAGAGTATTAGGTCTTATAAAGAAGTTAATAAATTATTAAGTTAGATAAGAGAGGTGGATAAAAATATGTTTATTTCTTATTTCTCTAAATCCAAATCTAATTTTTTTGCTTTTTTTATTTTATTAAAGAATGCTTGGGTGATTGCTTCGTTTTTTTCTTTGTTTATGCTAAGTATTGTGATACTGTACAAGGTAAAACTAAAAAATAGAAATAAAAGAGCAAGGTGCTGTCTGTGTTGAGATGGAAGGTGCATGTATTGCTGCTGTTTGTAAATATAAGAATTTAGATTATTTTACGTTTTATTATGCAGAGGATAATATGGATGCTATTGAATGGGATGAAAGAAGTCTTAATCAATTAACTAATTTCGAAAAGAAAAAGTTGGTGCCTTATTTGGCGTTTGAATTGGCAAAAAAAATAAGTGATATAAGAGGATGTTAAGCTTGGAAGAGTTTGTTGAAATAAATGGAGAAAAAATATATTTTTTTGTTCAAAGAAAAAGAATAAAGAATTTGAATTTAAAAGTAAATGTTGATAAAACAGTGACATTGTCAATTCCAATGAGATTGTCAATGGATGTTGCTAAAGATTTTGTTAGAAAAAAGAGCGGTTGGATAAAGAAACAGCAAAATTTTTATGAGATAGTTTTAAAAGAAAAAGAGAATTTGAAATTTGAAAATAATGAAACTGTGTATTTGCATGGAAAAAAGTATAAGTTGGAAATTATAAAGAATACGGTAAATGGTGTTAATGTAAAGGATGACACTATTGAGATTTATGTGAAAGAAAAGTATGCAGATAATGCTGAATACATAAGTAGAGTATATGATAAATGGCTTAGAGAGTATGCATTAGAAGTTTTTGAAAAAGCTGTTATTGAGTATCAAAAGATTTTAAAGGATTATGGGGTTAAGATGCCTAAAATAGAGGTTAGAAAAACAAAAGCTATATGGGGAAGTTGTATGCCTATGAAAAACAAGGTTACGTTTAATTTGAATTTGATTAAAACGCCTATGGAATGTATTGAATATGTTGTTTTGCATGAGTTATCTCATTTTAAATTTCAAAATCATAGTAAGAATTTTTATAATTTTATTGCTATGTTTATGCCTGATTGGAAAGAGAGAAAGAGAATACTGGATAAAGAGTATATTGGAATAGGAAGAAAGTAATGTTAAGGATGAGTATTTTTTACTCATTCTTTTTATATTTTAAAAGAACATTATATTTTATTTTCGCATTCCTTGCTAAAAGATTTTACCGCCCACTAAACTTTGTTTAGCAGGCTAGGTAAAAACTTTCAAACTGCGCGTCATTGGAAAATAAAATATAATGTTCTTTAATAAAAAAAGAATAACATACAGAGATTTCCTTTTGCTCTAAAGGTTGCTTAATTGTGCAAATTTTGTTATAATGTGTTTGATTTTTACGAATTTTGGGAGAAGATTAAATGAATAATTTTATTGGAATCATAATTTCAGCAATATACATTGCATTTGTTATAGTGTCATCAAAGTTTGTTAATAAATTGGGCGAAGAAGCTAGTAGGAAGTATGTACATATTTTATTGTCTAATGTTTGGATTATCTATTTGTTTTTTATAGATTCAATGTGGGCAGCTTGTGTTTTACCAATTGCATTTGTTTTTATAAATTTGTTTTCATATAAATTTAAATTGATAAAATCTATTGAACGTGAGAAAAATGATGGCTTAGGTACGGTATATTATGCTGTGTCTATGTTGATTGCTTCAATTATTTCATATGGAGTTGGTTGTCCAATCGTTGGTGCATCTGGTATTTTAATTATGGGATATGGAGATGGTTTAGCTGCTATTGTTGGAAAAAAGATAAAGAGCCAAAAGTATAAAATAGGTGATACTGTAAAAAGTGTTGCGGGTTCACTAACTATGTTTATTATTAGTTTGGTGATTTCGTTTATAGTATTAAAAATTATAGGTATCAAGTATTTATTTCTTGATGCTATTTGTATTGCTGTTGTTTCAACGATTTTGGAAGCGGTTTCAATAAAAGGATTGGATAATATAACAGTTCCTGTAATTGTAACAATATTAACGTTATTGGCTGTTTAGGAGGATTATATGATTTTTGATAAGGTAAATATGCCTGAGGATGTAAAAAAATTAAATATTGAAGAAAAAAAAGAACTTTCAGGAGAGATAAGAGAAAAAATTCTTGATGTTGTGTCTAAGAATGGTGGACATCTTGCTTCAAATTTAGGTGTTGTTGAGCTTACAATTGCTCTTCATTCTGTTTTTAATATGCCTAAAGATAAGATAGTATGGGATGTTGGACATCAGACTTATGTTCATAAAATGCTAACTGGAAGAAAAGATAAATTTGATTCTTTAAGAAAAATGGATGGACTTGCTGGATTTCCTAGAACATCGGAATCTGAATATGATAGTTTTGATACAGGTCATAGTAGTACATCAATTTCTGTTGCTTTAGGTATGGCGAGAGCAAGAGATATTTTGCATGAGGATAATAAGGTTATTGCTGTAATTGGTGATGGAGCAATGACTGGTGGTATGGCACTTGAGGCTTTAAATGATGCTGGAATTAGCAAAACTAATTTGATTGTTGTTTTAAATGATAATGAAATGAGTATTTCAAAAAATACTGGTGGACTAGCTCTAATGCTATCAAGATTGAGAACTAAAAAACTTTATATAAATTCTAATGTTTCTGCAAAGAATTTTATTAGAAAGATTCCTGTTGTTGGAGAGTGGATTGTTAAATTAGTTGTTAAATTAAAAAATAGTATTAAACAATTAATTATTCCAAAGATGTTTTTTGAGAATATTGGTTTTAGATATTTAGGACCTGTAGATGGTCATAATATTGAGGATTTAGAGAGTATATTTAATATAAGTAAAGAACTTGAAGGACCTGTTCTAATTCATGTTGTGACTAAAAAAGGAAAAGGTTATAAATATGCCGAGGAGAATCCTAATAAATATCATTCTATATCTGCGTTTAATATTGAAACAGGTGAGAAGAAAAAAGGTTCTGTTAAAGATTATTCTAAAGTGATGGGCGAAAAGCTAGTAGAACTTGCTGAGAAAAATGATAAGATTGTTGCTGTTACAGCTGCAATGGAAGATGGAACAGGTCTTTCAGAGTTTGCTAAAAAATTCCCAGATAGATTTTTTGATGTTGAGATTGCAGAACAACATGCACTGGGTATGGTTGCGGGAATGGCTAAGAATGGCTTGAGACCTGTAATACCAATTTATTCGTCATTTTTACAAAGAGGATATGACCAGCTAATTCATGATATTGCTCTTCAAAAGTTGCCGGTTGTAGTATGTGTTGACAGAGCGGGAATTGTTGGAAATGATGGGGATACTCATCAAGGAATATTGGATTTATCTTTCTTAAATACTGTTCCTAATTTTACCGTAATGGCTCCAAAGAATTTTAGAGAATTGGAGGATATGCTTGAATTTGCAATAAATTTTGATGGACCAGTGGCTATTAGATATCCAAGAGGCTCAGAAAGTTCATATGATTTTGGAGAGAAAATTGAAAAAATTGAATTAGGAAAATCAGAATTGTTGCAACCAGGTGAGGATGTTACGATTTTGGCAATCGGAAAGATGGTTCCTTATGCAATGGAAGTTGCAGAGAAATTGAAAGAAAATGAAATTAATGCAGAAGTTATTAATGCTAGATTTATGAAGCCTTTTGATGAAGAAAATATTTTAAAATCAATTTCAAAAACTAAGAAAATTGCTACTATGGAGGATAATATTTCTGCTACTGGATTTGCAAGTAGAGTTGATGTGGTAATTGCAAACGATGATTGCAAGGTTTTAAATTTAGGATATCCAGAAGATTTTATAAAACACGGTTCAGTTTCTGAAATTGAAAATAAATATGAATTAGATGTTGAGAGCGTTACAAAGAAAATAATTGAATTTGTTGGAAAAGAAAATGAAAGATGAAAATGATTTATTGATTGCAAAGGTTTTAGATAAAAAGAAAATTTGCAATTCTAAAAACAAAATTACATATACTGATTTTTTAAATGAAAAAGAACAGCATGTTATTGAGAAAAATGTGAGACTTGAAAATGCTTTTTTCTATGGAGTGAATGAAAATGCGGATAGAAAAATATTAGTTTTTTATCCAGAGAAATTAACGGAGGAGCTTGCTAGAAAATCACTTAAAAGTGTTTTGATTGGAATTAGGATTACATTAAAAAATGATCAAATAGGAGCTTATGAACATAAAAATTATTTATCTGCTCTTATAAAGATTGAAATTGATAGAGGTAAAATAGGTGATATTTTAGTTGACGAGTATGGTGCTGATATAATTGCTTTTGATATGAACAAAGAGTTTATAAAGCAGTCATTGAGCGAACTTACTCGTTTTAGAAAAGCAGATATTGAAGTTATTCCTATGGATGATATCAAGCAAAAAATTGATAGATTTGAAGAAAGTACAATTATTGTTGCTAGTATGAGAATTGATAATATTGTTGCTGAACTTGCAGGGTGTTCTAGATCAAATGCTGATGAGTACATAGGCGATGAAAGAGTACTTGTTAATTATGAAACGGCTTTAAAGAGTTCAAAAAGTGTTGATGAGGGCGATATTGTGACTATTAGAGGAAAAGGAAAGTTTAGAATTGACGGTTTGGTCAGAAGTACAAAAAATAATCGTTTTGTTATCAAAGTCAGCAAATATGCTTAAAATCAACATATTTATAGATTTTGAAAATAAAATATTGCAAACTTATTATTAAAAATATATAATAATATATATTTTTATGATAGGTGATAAATAAATTATGAATAAAACTAAAAGAAAGATTTTCGAAACTTCTATGAAATTGTTTGCTGAAAAAGGTTATGATGCTACAAGTGTCGAGGAAATTACTGCTACAGTTGGTGTTGCTAAAGGTACTTTGTATTATCATTTTTCGAGCAAAGAAGAAATTTATAATTTTTTATTAGAAGAAGGTACAAAACTTTTAATAAATAATATAGATTTAAAAATTTCAAAATTAAATAATTCAATAGATAAATTGAGAGCAGTTGCGTTGCTTCAATTGAGAATAATAACTAAGTACCAAAATTTGATTACTATTTATTTATCTCAGGTTTGGGGTAGCGATCAACGAAATCAAAAGTGCCAAAAGTATATAACTGATTATATTGGCAAGATTGAAGAGATTGTTAAAGAAGGTATTCAGAGTGGTGAGTTGAAAGATGGTAATAGTGGTATTATTGCTTCTGAAATCTTTTCATTTACGTGTGCTGGATTTATGTATAAAATAAAGTCAGGAAATCCAATAGATATTAAAGAGTTATGTTTGGAATTTGATAAAATGATTTATGGATTGAAAAGAGATGTTAAGTAGCAAGTGGTATTTTTAGGAAGGAATGAAATAAAAATGGGTAAAGGTATACATGATTATGTTAAAATAACAGATTTAAAGGATATGTTAAACAAGTCTGCAAAGGCATATGTTGATAAGCCGGCTTTTAGATTTAAAACTAAGGAACCTGGAGTTTTTAATGATATATCTTATAAAGAATTTTCAAATCAGGTTAATGCTTTAGGAACAGCGTTAGTTAATTTAAGTTTAAAAGATAAGAGAATAGCTGTTATTTCAGAAAATAGATATGAATGGGCTGTTTCATATTTAGCTGTTGTTGCTGGTACGGGAATTGTTGTACCAATGGATAAATCTTTACCTGAAAATGAAATTAAAAGTTTAATTGAACGTTCAGAAGTTGATGCTATTATATTTAGTGATAAATATCTTGATGTTATGAAAGATGTCAAGAATTCTGGAACTTCAAATTTAAAATATTATATTTGTATGGATTTAAAGAAAGATGAAAATGATGTTTTATCTTTTAAAGAGTTAATAAAAAAAGGAGAAAAATTACTTGCAGGTGGAAATAAAGACTTTGTTGATGCAACTATTGATGCTGAGAAAATGTCTATAATGCTATTTACTTCTGGTACAACTGCAAAATCAAAAGCTGTTGCTTTATCTCATAAAAATTTATGTACAAACCTTCAAGATATTGCTTCAATGTTTGATATAGGTACAAATGATAGAATGCTTTCTTTCTTACCTTTACATCATACTTTTGAATCAACTGTTGGATTTTTATATCCAATTTATGCTGGTGCAACAATATGTTATTGCGATGGAATAAGACATATTGCTGATAATATTAGAGAATATCAAATTACTGCAATGATTTCAGTTCCTATTTTGTATGAGAATATGTATAAAAAGGTAATGAGAGGTATCGCTAAAAAAGGTAAATTAGAAAAAGTTGAAAAAGGAATGAAAATAAGCAACTTTTTAATGAAATTGCATATAGATGCTAGAAGAAAAATATTTAAAGAAATTCATGATTTATTAGGTGGAAAGGTTAGATTGTTTATTAATGGTGCTGCTGCTTTGGACCCTGAAGTTGAAAAAGGTTTTAATGCTTTAGGAATTAATATGGCACAGGGATATGGTTTAACAGAAACATCTCCTGTTTTAGCTGCAGGAAATGGACAACCTAAATATTCTAGAATTGGTTCTGTTGGTAAAGCTTTCCCAAGTGTAGAATTAAAAATAGATGAACCAAATGAAAATGGAATTGGTGAAGTAATTGCAAAAGCTGACTCTATTATGCTTGAGTATTATGGCGATGAAGATGCTACAAAGGAAGCAATTATTGATGGTTGGTTTCATACAGGTGATTTAGGATATTTTGATAAAGATGGTTTCTTATTTATTGCTGGTAGAAAAAAGACAGTTATTGTGTTGAAAAATGGGAAGAATATTTATCCAGAAGAAATTGAAGCTTTGATTGGTAGAATTGATGGTGTAAAAGAATCTTTTGTTTATGGAGTTCCTGCTAATAATGCTGATGAAAAAGAATCAAAGATTAATGCTGAAATAGTTTATGAAAAAGAAAGAATGAAAGAGTTAATTGAGACTGATGATGAAGATAAAATAAAAGAATATATGTGGGAGCATGTTAAAGAAATTAATAAAACTATGCCATCATATAAATATATAAGAGAAATTATTGTTACTGATCAAGAATTAATTAAGACAACAACGCAGAAGGTAAAAAGACATGAGGAAATCAAAAAAGTCCTAGGGAAATAAGAAATGTAACAAAAATGTAATAGAAAAAAGATACAAAAGTAATTGTATCTTTTTTTAGTTAACGTTATAATGAATTTAGTTAAATTTTGAGTTTGTACAAATTTAAAGGAGGTCAGTTTACAATGTCATTATTTGATAAATTATTTAATCATAAACAAGGCATAGTAAACGTGAGGATGGTAATCACGGAAGAAAAGATATTGTCTAATATAGAAAAAGTTCAAAAGATGATAAATCCTAAGAGCAAAAAACAAATTGTTCAACTAGAAGAAGATTCTTACTTCAAAGATTTAGTTGAATCAATTAAGACATACTTGGAAGAATATCCTAAGAAAAAGAATTTTCCAAGAAGTGTGTATAAGGCTGCTTATGATTTAGTTGAATTTGCAACAAATCAATTCGAAGAGAATACTAAAAAGATTGAAGAGTTAATAATTCAAAGAGAGAAAAATATAAGCTCTGCTTTTGAGTTAAAAACTATTTTATCTAAAGTTTTAAAGAAAGAAGAAGGATATGAGCAAGAGATTGAAAATGCATCAGTTAAGTTTTCTGATGATATTGGTGAGTCTTTAAAAATTCTTTCTCAAGGAACTGATGATGAAGAAAAGAAATCTGCTAGAAAATTAATAGATGCTAGAATTAATAATTTGGAATCTAATTTCCATATAGAAATAGATATGGAAAGAATAGAAGATAAATCTAAGGCTTTAAGCTATATTGGAATTGAAATTGCTGATGCTTTAAAATATATACCAGCACCAATAGAAGAAGTTTCTTCTGTTCCTGCTCAAGAAAAAGTTGAAAAGGTTGAAGTTAAACCACAAGAAGTGAAAGCTCCTATTGTTAAAGCTGCACCTGTTCAAGCTAAAGCACCTGCAGCTGAAGTTAAAGCTTCTAAGAGTGGTTCAAATATTGCTGCTGCAACTGTTGTTAAACCACAAGCAGAAACAAAAGTTAATCCTATTCTTGCGCAAGCTAAACAACAAAAAGATGATGATCAAATCTTAAATGATATGTATATGCAAGAAACTAGATTTGATGTTAAGCCTTCATTATGGCAAAGATTTAAAAATTCTAAGATTATTAGAACAATTAGATATGTAATGAAAATTAGAGTTGTCCTTGAATTTCCTGCTTTACCAGAAGGAAGAGGAGAGAGTAATTTATAAAAAATAGATTAGGGGACTACTAAAAGCGGTAGTCCCTTAATTTTTTTCAAAAAAATTAAAAAATGTCTTGACATATTTAAAGTATTAAATTATAATAGGTCTTGCAGTTGAGAAATGCGCCTTTAGCTCAGTTGGTCAGAGCAACCGGCTCATAACCGGTGGGTCCAAGGTTCGAATCCTTGAAGGCGCACCACCTTGGGTAGGTGGTCGAGTGGTTAATGGCACCAGACTGTAAATCTGGCGACGAGAGTCTACGATGGTTCGAATCCATCCCTGCCCACCAAAATACATAGCGTAAGCTATGTATTTTTTTTTACTTAAACGACGGATTCGAAAAGGAAGTTGCCGAGCTTTGAGTTGGTCTGGGGCCAACCAAAGCGAAGGTAAAAATAGTCCAGTGGACTATTTTTCTGACGCGGCTCGACGCAATCCATCCCTGCCCACCAAACACATAACTTATGTTATGTGTTTTTTTATGCTTAAAGATAGATAAAAAAGTTACAAGGTTTATTAGAATAATTGTTTTTATGCTGATTTTGTGATATAAGTAAAATGCAAAATTTAAAATATAATAAAAAAACATTGAAAGGTATGAGAAGAAATGGAAGAATCTTTACTTGAATTTTATTTGAATAAATTAGAGTATAGTGATAAACCTGAGTTTCTAAATAAATATTTGAATGTTCCTTGTTTAAAGAGATTGAAGAAGATATGCTATTTTTGTGGAATGGATTATGCGTCAAAGCATATATATAATTTTAAAGAAAAGATTACAAGATATGATCATTCGTTAACAGTTGCTTTGCTAACTTGGAAATGTACAAGAGATAAAAAAGCAACTTTGGCAGGATTATTTCATGATATTGCTACTCCTTGTTTTTCACATGTAATAGATTATATGAATAAGGATTATGCTAATCAAGAAAGTACAGAAGAGAATACGGAAAAAATATTAAAAAATGATACGTATTTGAGAAAGTTTTTGAAGGAAGATGATATTGAAATTGAAGATATTATTGATTTTAAGCAATATAATATCGTGGATAATAATCGACCAAAGGTATGTGCAGATAGATTAGACGGAGTAATACTTACAGGAATTGCTTGGACAAAAAATGTAGATTATGATGATATAGACAATATTATTAGTGATATAGAAATTTATGATAATGAAATAGGATTTAAAACGAAAAGCGTTGCAGATAAAGTTTTAGAAATTAGTGAGAGTATTGATCTTTATTGTCATTCTAACGAGGATAATTATATGATGGAACTCTTAGCAGCTATAACTAAATATGGAATTGATAATAAATATATTACATATGAAGATTTATATGTGCTTAATGAAGAGGATTTAATTTACAGGTTAAAGAGCGTTAATGATTCAAAATTACTTGAGTATTTTGATAAATTTGAAAATATAACATTAGATGAAATTCCAAGTATTTGTTTACCAAATATAAAGATAAGAGATTTGAATCCTTTAGTGCAAGGAAAAAGAATAAAGTAAAAATTTAAAATAAAATATTGAAAAGCTAGAAATCGATTTTAAGATATCGTTTTCTAGCTTTTTTTCATAAATTATAGTGAAGGGAGAAAAGAAATGAAAAAATATAGGAAAAGTTTAATTATAGTTATAATTTTAGGCTGTTTATTGATTTTAAAGTGTTTAGCAGGAATAGTTATAAAAAATGAAAATTTAAATAATTCGATAGATGAAATGCAGAATGTAATTAATAATGAAATACAATTTTATGAAATGACAGAAGAGGAAATTATAGAATTAAAGACTGCAGAGATTATTGAGCAAAACGAAATTGATGAACAAAATCTAGAACAAGAGGTAGAAGATGAAGGTTTTGAATTGCAAGGAGATATTGCATACGAGGGTGATAAGGCTAGAAGTTGGAATGTGACATTGGGTAATTATAAAGGTTTAACTTATTATTCTCAAATAGATAATAGATGGAGAAATAAAAGATATTCATCTACAGGAAATGCATCTCAAACAATTGGCTCAAGTGGTTGCGGACCAACGAGTGCTAGTATGATTGTAACTGCTTGCAAAGGTGCAATAACTCCTGATGTAATGTCTGATTTGTTTGTGAAATATGGTTACAGAAGTGCTAATAATGGAACTTATTGGAGTGCTTTTAGAGCAATAGCTGATGAATTTGACATTGGGTATTCTGAAACAACTAATTTTCAAAGAGCAATTGAGTTGTTAAGAAATAATAATTATGTTGTAGCTTCTGTAGGAAATGGATTATTTACAACTGGAGGACATATTATTGTTTTAACTGCAATAGAAGGAGATACTATAAAAATATATGATCCTTATTTATATGCTGGAAAATTTGAAACTAGTACTAGAAGAGGAAAAGTAACAGTTGTAGAAAATACAGTGTATGTATCTGTACAAAATTTTAGAAATTATGCGAATGCAAAAGGTTTCTTTTGTTATAAACATGATGAGAATATTCAAGAAAATAATGTTAAGCCAGTAGTTGTACAGCCATATACAAGGTATGTTAAAGCAAATGGTGGTTTAAATATTAGAAGTTCACCTAATGGAAATAGAATCGGAGCAATAAGAAATGGCGAACAAATAACTGTTTATGAAACCTCAGGTAATTGGTCAAGAATAGGTGCTGGAAAGTGGGTTAGTTCTGATTATTTAGTTAGTTCAACATCTAATTATACAAATAATGAGCTAGGTGAAAAATATTCAGTAGGTAGATATAGAGTTACAGCTAGTGTCCTTAATGTAAGAAATGGCCCTTCAACGAATTATAGTAGTAAAAGGTATTATCAACTTTCTTCTAATGCAAGACTTCAGAATCGTAGATTGGGTGGAGAATGTAATGGATATAGAAGAGGTGTTGTTTTTACAGTTTCAAAAATTATAAATAATTGGGGATATTCACCAAGTGGTTGGGTATGTTTGGATTATTGTTATAAATATTAATAAAGAAGCAGGAGAAACAATTTGTTTTTTCTGCTTTTTTGTTTGAATTAATAAAGAAGTATATATATAATTTTAATAAAAGTTGAACCAAATTAAAAGATGTATCGTCTAATGGGTAAGAATATAGAAAGGAATTTTTAAGATGAGTATTGAATTAAATAGTTTTACAAATCTTATAAAAGAGAACAAGCTTAGATTTTATAAAACTGCTAAAGCAATATTGAAAAATGATGATGATGTTTATGATGCACTTCAAGAGGCTTTAATGAGTATTTATCAAAATTTTAATCAATTAAAAAATTTGAAGTTTTTCTCAACGTGGGCTACGAGAATTGTAATTAATAAATGTTATGATTTGTTAAGAAAAAACAAAAACAATGTTGTTCCTTTTGATGAGAATATTGAGAATGATATTAATAGTTCAAAAAACGATGTTTATGAGGTTGATCAATATGGAATAAAGAAGGCTGTTGAAGGTTTAAATGAGGAGTTGAAATTAATTACAATTCTTTATTATTATGATGATTATTCTGTAAATGAAATCTCAGAAATAGTTGATATTCCAATAGGAACTGTGAAATCAAGGTTATCACGTGCTAGAGAAATTTTGAAAAATAAATTAGGAAAGGAGGAGTTTTAAAATGAAAGATGAAGAATTTGATAAATTGTTAAAAGAACAAATGAAATTAGATACATACATTCCAGAAAAAATAGATAAGCTTTTTTCTGATTTTGAAAAAAATAAAGTTGAAGATAATCATAAGGTATATAAGTTTAGACGATATCTAAAATCTGTATCAATTGCTGCATGTGCTATGTTGGTAATTTTTGTAGGAGGTTGTACATATGCTCATGTTAATGGAACAAAAACAATTATTTCACCTATATTGAGTAAATTAGGTATTAATAGTAAGTATGAAGAAAATTCAACTAAATTTAATGATGAAGTTGCTAGTGAAAATGTTAAGATTAAATTAAAAGATGGGGCGATTGATGATACTACATTGATTTTAGGATACGAAATAGAGATTGCTAATAGTAATCCTGATATATGGCTTGAAATAATTGGCGAGTATGAAATTAATGGAATGAATTTTGAACCAGTAAATTCTACAGTTGATAAGATTTCTGATGGTGAATATGTTTATTATCAAGTATTTGATGTTAGTGAGATTATGATTGATAATCCAGAAAATGTTTATATAAGTTCGAAGATTTCTGAAATTAAAGAATATACTGAATGTGAGAATGAAAATTCTGCTTATCCTGTTTATGGAGATAGTTTGAAAGGTGAATGGAATTTTGATGAGTCTATATCAGTTAAAAATTTAGAAGAAAATAAAAAATATGAATTTAATAATCCTCAAAAGTATGAAATTGCTGAAAATGTTAATGTGTCTGTTGCTGAATTTATAAAAGGTTCATATACTAATATTTTAAAAATTAAGGTGGATAAAACTAATTACACTGGAGATGATTTTGAGAAATATTATAAAGTTCTTGATGATAAAAATAATGAGATTGCTATGTATAATGAAGAACAGAGAGAATATGATGATAGAGTATATAATGATAGGTTAGTTAGTGAGAAGTTTAAAGAAGGTTCTAAATTTAAAATTGAAATATATTTTAAGGTGAGCAGTAAAAAAGAATTTGATAAAGTGATAACTATTCCTGTTGATTTATCAAAAGTTAAGGAAAAGAGTGAAAGTTCAGATGAATTGAAAGAGTATGATGGAGATGATTATTCTTTTAAATATAATTCTAATTGGAAGATTACAACTAAGCTTGGAAAAGATAAACTTGGTGAAAATAGTATATATTTAGGAGCACTTGGAATAGAAATTCCTTCTACTACAAATTCTGAATATACATCAGCTATATATGTAAAAACTGTTAATAAAAATCTTACATTAGAGGAATATGTTGATGAGAGAAGATTAATAAGTGATAGTTCAGAATCTGGAGAATATATTGAAATTGAAAGTGAAATGCTTAATTTGAAAAATAGTGAAGGGTATCAAATAATTTATGAAACTTCTGATGGTTCTGAAAAATATATTTATAAAAATGTGTTTATAAAAGGTGATGAGAAAATTTATGATATAACTTTTTTCGGTAGTGAAAAAGAGTATAATAATTTAAAGAAAAATGTCGATGAGTTTATTAATAGTTTTGAAATAAAATAGTATTAAGTATTTTTATGAAAAGTATAGCAGAACTGTATTTGCTATGCTTTTTCACATGTTTTTTGAAATTCATGTTATTTGAAAATAATCTTCTTGTTTTGACGCAGAAAAAAATATATAAAAAATAATATTCTTTCCAAATTATGACAATATTTGCAAACTTAATTGATTATAATGGATTTGTAAAACTAATGAGGAAAGGAAGATATTTATGAATAATTCTAAAAAAGAACAAGAGAATGTAAAAAGAGTAATGGATCAGAAGATGCTGGAATGTATTGATTCTGAGCTAAAAAGATTAGAGGATGCTTCTAATATTGAAGAATACAAAAAAATAATTCATGAAAGAAGAATGGGGTTTAATTTAGTTTTTAGTGATTTCGATTTTTACATAAAGATAATACGTAAGAAAAAAGCTTTTTTGAATAAAAGAAAGATGGAGATTGGTTATAAAGAAATTCTAGATAAAATTTTGAAAGATAAGATAACACACAAGTTGGAGCAGATTTATAAAAAAGCTGTTATTTGGGGTGAAGGTAGTGAAGAACTTTTTAATTGTAAGATTTCTCAAATAATAGATAGGCAATTAGGTATTGGTGAAGTATTGGATAATTATGACGAATGTATGAATTTAGTTAGTTTATATCAAAAAATATAGTTGAATTAAAAAATACTTGTTAATTAAAAATATTATCTATATAATCTATGTGAAAGTATAGTTATATTTTAAATGGTTATACTTAAGATAAAGAATTTTTAAGGAGGTTTTTTATGGATAGAAAGGTAAGAGTTGTACAATATGGTACAGGTAAAATGTCAGTGTATACAATGAGATATGTATATGAAAAAGGCGCTGAAATAGTTGGTGCTTTTGATGTTAATCCTAATGTTATTGGTAAAGATATAGGTGAAATTATTGGATGTGAACATAAAGGTGTTATTGTTTCAGATGTTAAAGATGCAAGAAGAGTTATGGAAGAATTAAAACCAGATATTTGTATAGTTACAACAATGAGCTTAATTGCTGATGTTGAAGAAGCTTTAATGCTATGTGCAGAACTTGGTGTAAATGCTATTACTACTTGTGAAGAGGCATTTTTCCCAGGAAACTCAAATCCAATTTTGACTCATAGATTAGATGAAATGGCTAGAAAAAATAATTGTACAATAACTGGTAGTGGATACCAAGATATTTATTGGGGACAATTAATTTCTTCAATTGCTGGTTCAACACATAAAATAACAAAAATCAAAGGAAGTTCAAGCTATAATGTTGAAGATTATGGTATTGCATTGGCTAAAGCTCATGGTGCAGGTCTTACATTAGAAGATTTTGATAAAGAAGTTGCTTCAGTTGATAGAATGTCAGACGAAGAAAGACTAAAAATAATAGAAAGAGGAGAATATACTCCATCTTATATGTGGAATGTTAATGGATGGCTTGCTCAAAAGCTTGGTTTAACAGTAGTTTCTCAAAGACAAAAATGTGTTCCTCAAACTCATGATACAGATTTATTCTCATCAACTTTAAATATGAATATTAAAGCTGGAGATGCAACAGGAATGAGCGCTGTTGTTACAACAGAAACTAAAGAAGGAATTACTATTGAATCTGAGTGTATAGGAAAAGTTTATGCAGAAGATGAATTTGATAAAAATGAATGGACAATTTGTGGTGAACCAGATACTACAATAGTTGTCGCAAGACCTTGTACTGTTGAATTAACTTGTGCAAGTATAGTTAATAGAATTCCAGATGTTATTAATGCTGAAGCTGGATATGTTCCAACAGCTCAAATGCCAGATTTAGAATATAGAATTAAACCTTTAAATGAATATGTAAAATAAATTTTATACATTAAAGAAAAACTGGTTAGGGCCAGTTTTTTCTTTTGGCTAAAAATAGGATAAAAAGTGTTTGTATCAGCATAATTTATTATTGACGGTTTTATAATTTATATATATACTAGTAATGTATATTTATGGTTTTTTAAGAGGAGAAAATCAATGGATCAAAAGAGAAAATTTTTTATAGGATTGTTATTATTTTTTATTTTAACATTTGCATGTGCAACGGTTGGAAATGCTAATACATTAAAGATTGAGCAAACTAGAACTTCTTCAGGTGGTGTTACAATTAGTGTTCATTCAGACGTAAAGGTTAGAGAACTTAGAATGTATTCTATGTCTTCAGGAAAATGGAATTTATTCTATGTTAATAGAGAATCAGGTTATACTGATAAGAAGTTTTATGTTTCTAAAAATAGGGTTTCAGCTAGTGAAAATTCTAGTATAAAGATTGTGGTAGTGGATGTAAATGGCGACGAAACAACCAATGAAACACCAATAAATTCAAATCCATCACCAAGTCCAAGTACATCACCAAGCGCATCACCAAGTACTTCACCAACTCCTAAGCCAACTACATCAACTAGTCCAAGTACAAGTACGAAACCAAGTCCTTCTACAAGTGCTTCACCAAGTACTTCAACTAGTCCAAGTACGAGTACAAAGCCAAGCCCTTCTACAAGTACTTCACCAAGTAATTCTACTTCACCAAAGCCAAGTACATCACCAAGCCCAAGTACAAAACCAACTCAGCCTGCTATTGTAAAATCAATTAAGTTAAATAAGACTTCAGCAACAATGGTAATAGGAGATACTCTTCAACTTGTTAAAACTATAACACCTGCTAATGCTGTTACAAAATTAACATGGAGTACAAATAATAATAAGGTAGCTACTGTTGATGGAAATGGTAAGGTTAAGGCGATTGCTAAAGGAACAGCTACAATAACAGTAAAAACTGCTAATGGAAAGAAAGCAAGTTGTAAAATTACTGTAATTGAAAAACCAGGTTATACTACAAAATTAAATGGTCATACTGTAAAATTACCTAAAGGTGATGATAGGGTATATATTTTGGATACACAGGATAGAGATGATAAGAATAACAGATATTCTACAAGTGATGCAATAATAATTGAAAGCAACGGAAAATTTGCAATGATTGATACAGGGCTTAAAAGAACATCAAAACGTGTTATGCAATATTTAAATGATTTAGGTGTTAAGGAACTTGAATTTGTTTTTATTACTCATGCACATATTGATCATGCAGGTGGCTTCCCAACTATAGCTAATAGTAATATTAAAGTTAAGGGATTATATATTAAAGATATAAGTAAAAGTACAAGTAACAGAATGGCTGTTTATAACATGGCTATAGCTGCTGCTAAAAAGAATAACATAAAGATATATAATGTTTCTAATAGTAAATATCAAACTTTAAAATGTGGTGATTTTACTTTCAAATTGTATAATACACCAGATAGATTAATAAAAGCTGGAAAAAATAATACTGAGAATGTTAATAGTGTTACTGCACTTACAAAAATACATGGCAAAAAACTTTATTTTGCAGCTGATATTGTAAATGATGGATATGTTAATTGCAATGCTGAAAATATTGCAGCGAAAGCAGTAGGAAAAATAGATTTTTATAAGGTAGCTCATCATTTGTATTCACCAAATAATTCTGTAACTGCTATGAAGATTTTAAATCCATCATCTGCAGTTGCAACAACACAAAAAGGATATGATAAGAGTATAGCTGCGAGAGACAGAGTACTTAATAATTCAAGAGTTACTGATAAAACATTGAGATACACTGCTGATGGTACTGTAATTTTAACTATAGGTGTTGATGGAAACTTTACATTTAATAAGTTAGGTGCAGATGGTGTATAGATTTTAAATGTTTTTTTGGAGGATGTATGATACAGATAATATTACTTGTTTGTTTAATTTTACTTAATGCTTTTTTTGCTGCAACAGAGATGGCTTTTGTATCGTTAAATGATGCAAAAATCTCTGTTAAGGCAAAAGAGGGAGATAAAAAATATAAGAAAATAGAAAAAATGCTAAAGAGTCCAAGTAAGTTCTTAGCTACGATTCAAATTGGAATAACACTTGCGGGATTTTTATCAAGTGCGTTTGCATCTGACGTTTTTGCAAGTCAACTAGCGGTTGTTCTTTTTAATGTAACTCATGTATTTTCAATTGTTGTATGGCAAAATATTTCTATTGTCTTAATTACAATAATTTTATCTTATTTTACTTTAATATTTGGAGAACTTGTTCCAAAGAGAATTGCTATGGAAAATGCGGAAACTTTTTCTAAATTTTCTATTTCAATTATTTCTGCTTTGGCTAAGGTAATGTCTCCATTTGTTAAATTCTTAACATGGTCAACTGATGTGGTTTCAAAACTTTTTGGAGTAAAAAAGGAAAGCGAAGAAACTGTTACTGAAGAAGAAATTAGAATGATGGTTGATGTTGGTCAAGAAAAAGGTACAATTAATAATGATGAAAAAGAAATGATTAATAATGTTTTTGAACTAAATGATAAAGAAGTTTCAGAGGTAATGACTCATAGAACTGAGATATTCGCTTTAGATCAAGAAATGACTGCATCAGAAGCTAGTAAGCAATTAATTGAAGAAGACTGTAGATATAGTAGAATTCCTGTGTATGATGAAGAAGTTGATAATATTGAGGGAATTTTGTTTATTAAAGAATTGTTAAGAGCAAATTCTAATGTTAAAATAAAAAAATTATTGAAGAAAACTATGTTTATTCCTGAAACTAAGAGAATAAATGAAACATTTAAGGAAATGCAGAAAGATAAGGTACATATGGCTATTGTTGTTGATGAATATGGCGGAACGGCTGGACTTGTTACAATGGAAGATATTTTAGAAGAGATTGTTGGTGATATTTATGATGAATATGATCCGATAGAAGAAAAATATGAAAAAATTGATGAAAATACTTTTGTTGTTGATGGTCAAATTTCAATTTACGATTTTGAAAAATTAGTTGGAGTAAAAAATATTGAAACAGAATGTGATACTTTGTCTGGATACCTAATGGAACTTATGGATAGAGTTCCAACAGAGGAGGAAAATCCTGTTATTGAAACAGATAAACTTGTTTTTAAAATTGAAGAGTTTGATGAGAGAAGAATTGCGAAAGTTAAAGTATGCAAAATAAATGCTTCTAAAAAAGAAAATGATGAAGATGAAGAACAAGGCTGAAGAAAAAAGTCGAAAAATGAAGAATAGAGTTGACATAAACAATATTGAGTAGTATAATTAGACTACTGACAAAAAAATACATGGTAGGTGAGGCCAGTATAGGGATACGGGTTACTACCGCAAACTAGTGGAGACACTACGCGCCGGTTAACAGAGAATGTCGATTCAAGGCATGCTTTAATGTAATTTCATTGCCCTATAACGCTGAAGCTTGTACGGTATATGAAATGTGGTTTAAGTTAATAATTATGTTAATTTAGGTTCTTATTACTGTGCAAGCACGTAATAAGAATTTTTTTGTATAATATGAAAGTTTTCCAAACTTTTTATTATACAAAATTAACTATTATTATAGAAAAAAATAAATATAATATTTTCTTAACAATTTTGTAATAGTAAAGTTTTCAACATTACTGTGTATAAGAATATAAATAATGTAAGAAGGTAGATAATGAAATGGTAGAAAAATTACAAGAATTATTAGAACAAAAGAAGTATGCGGAGATTCGTAAAATGTTAGAAAGTTTGAATAGTGCTGATATCCCGAGTATTTTTGACGAACTTGATGAAGAACAAACTGTGGTTGTCTATCGTTTATTATCAAAGGATATGGCTGCTGATGTTTTTGTCGAACTTGATCCTGATATGCAAGAAAATTTAATTAATGCTTTTTCAGACAAAGAATTAAAAAATGTGCTCGATGATATTTTTATGGACGATACTGTTGATTTGATTGAAGAAATGCCTGCTAGTGTTGTTAAGCGTATTTTGAGAGCACAAAATTCTGATGACAGGAAGATGATTAATGAATTATTGAGGTATCCAGAAGATAGTGCTGGAAGTATTATGACAACTGAATTTGTTGATTTAAAAGAAAATATGACAGTTGAAAAGGCTATTGAGAAAATTAGAAATGTTGGCGATGATGTTGAAAGCATATATGTTTGTTATGTTCTTACATTGACAAGACAACTTATTGGAATAGTTTCTTTAAAAGATTTGATTATGGCAAATAAAGTTACTTTAGTAAAAGATATTATGGATAAAAATTTTATTAAGGTATCTACTTTGGAAGAACAAGAAGAGGTGGCAAAAAAATTTGATAAATATGATGAAATTTCTTTACCAGTTGTTGATAATGAAGATCGTTTAGTTGGAATTGTAACAGTCGATGATGCTATGGATGTTATGCATGAGGAAATGGATGAGGATTTTGAAAAGATGGCTGCTATTACTCCAAGTGAAGATACGTATTTTAAGACTAGTGTTTTCAAGCATGCTCGTAACAGAATTTTTTGGTTATTGGTTTTAATGATTTCTGCAACAGTTACAGGAGGAGTTATTACTAAATATGAAGATGCTTTTGCAACGATTCCTTTGCTTGTTGCATTTTTACCTATGGTTATGGGAACTGGTGGAAACTGTGGATCACAAAGTTCCACATTAATTATAAGAGGTTTAGCAAATGATGAAATTAAATTAAAAGACTTCTTTAAAGCTTGGTGGAAAGAGGTTAGAGTTGCTTTTTTAGTTGGAATTGCATTATTTATTGCAAATTACATAAGAATTATGGTACAATATAGTAACTTACATTTAGCAATCATTGTTGGGTGTACATTAATGGGAACGGTTACTATTGCGAAATCTTTAGGTTGCATATTACCTATGATAGCTAAAAAGCTAAAAATGGATCCAGCTATAATGGCAGCACCATTAATAAGTACAATATTAGATACTTGTTCAGTATTTATTTATTTTAATATTGCTACTTTGGTAATGGGTTTGTAGTATAAGATGTAGAGGAGAATGAAGAAAAAGATGAAGTTTATTAAAGAATTTAAAGATTTTGCGATGAAGGGAAATGTTATGGATATGGCGGTTGGTTTAGTAATTGGTGGTGCTTTCCAATCAATTATTAAGTCATTGGTTGAAGATATTATAATGCCATTTACAGCACTTTTCACAGGTAGTGTAGATTATACTGATTGGGTTATAGAAGTTTCTACTGCACAAATTCGTATAGGTTCTTTTATAACAGCTTTAATTAATTTTTTAATTCTTGCACTTTCAATATTTTTAGCTTTGAAGGTGGTAAATGGAATTAATAACAGATTAGAAAAAATGAATAAAGAAGTTGAAGGAAAACTTGCTAAAAAGTTAAAGAAAGGTAAGAAAAAGGAAGAGGTTGTTATTGAACCTGAAACAAAAATATGTCCTTATTGCTTATCTGAAGTTAAATATAAAGCGACCAGATGTCCACATTGTACATCTGAATTAGAATAGTCGGTATAGCAGAGAGAACGCGTGCTTGATGTGTAAATTAGCTTAGAAACCTCTTTGCTTTCTGCATATATCGAAAAGTTTACATACTTTTTTCAAAGAGAAACATGCCAATTTGTGGTATGTTTTTCTTTTTTGTGTGAATAATAAATTTGAGGTGTTGATAGATGGAATATAAATTAACTGAAGCTTCAAAAAATGTATGGAATATTTCAGAAAAGATAGCTAAACAATTAGGACATTCTTATTTAGGAACAGAGCATATTTTATATGGGCTTATGAAAAATGATATTGGTGTAGTTGCTAGTATTGTTAAGGAAAACAAGATAAATGCGGAGTATATTTATAAAAAAATTGAAGAGATTATTGGAAAGAATTCAAGAGTAGATAGAATAATTGGGCAGACTCCAAGATTAAAGTATATTATGGAATGTGCTTATTTGGAATCTAGAAAGATTGGTTCTGAATACATAGGAACAGAACAGATTTTGGTTTCGCTATTTTCTGACAAAGAATCGCTTGGATGTAGAATTGCGGTTGATAGTAGTATTGATGTTAATTTGATGATTAGACAGTTATATAAGAAAATTTATAATACACCAGAGGATAAAGGAAACAATCTGAAAGCTCTTGAACTTAGTAAATATAGTACTGACTTTGTGGAACAGGCTTTTAAGAAAGAATTTGATGGAGCTTTTGGAAGAGACAAAGAGATTGAAAGAATAATAGAAATTTTAGGTAGGAGAAATAAGAATAATCCTTGTTTAATTGGTGAGGCAGGAGTAGGAAAGACTGCAATTATTGAGGAATTAGCGCTTAGAATTTCAAAAGGTGAAGTTGAAGATTTCTTGAAAAATAAGAGAATTATAAGTTTGGATTTAACACAATTATTGGCAGGAAGTAAGTATAGAGGTGATTTTGAGGAAAGGTTAAAGAAGTGCATAAAAGAGATTATAGATAATAAAAATATAATTTTATTTATTGATGAGGTTCATATGATTGTGGGAGCTGGTGCGGCAGAGGGAGCGATTGATGCGGCCAATATATTGAAACCGTTGCTTGCAAGAGGTGAATTGCAATTAATTGGAGCGACGACTATGGAAGAGTATAGAAAGTATATTGAAAAAGATACTGCTTTGGCTAGACGTTTTCAATCTGTTATTGTTGATGAGCCAAGTGAAGAGAATGCAATTAGTATTTTAAAGGCTACTAAGAAAAATTATGAAAAGTATCATAATGTTAGTATTTCTGATTCTGCAATTGAAACTGCTGTAAGACTTTCGATTAAATATATTCCTGAAAAATTTTTGCCAGATAAGGCAATTGATTTATTAGATGAAGCTTCTTCAAGAGTGAAAATTAATGAGGAAAAAGAGGTTGTTGAAGATGTGGATATTGAGAGAGTTGTAACTGCGTTAGTTGGCGTTCCTTTGAAGAATTTAAATGAAAGTCAAATTGATAAGTTGGTTAATATTAAAGAGAGAATAGAAAATAGAATTATTGGTCAAGATGAGGCGGTTGAAACTGTTGTACGAGCATTGAAAAGAGGGGCATTGAAATTAAAAAATTCATCTCGTCCAATGGGAACATTTTTATTCTTAGGTCCAACAGGGGTGGGAAAGACTGAACTTGCTAAGGTTATTGCAGAAGAGTATTTTGAGAGTAATAAAAATATTGTTAGACTTGATATGTCTGAATATATGGAACCTAATTCTGTTTCTAAAATAATTGGTGCGCCTCCACGGATATATTGGTTATGATGATGAAAAAAATTTAGTTAATACAATTAGAAAAAAGCCTTATTGTGTTGTTTTATTTGATGAGATAGAGAAGGCTCATGAGGATGTTTTGAATTTGCTACTTCAAATTTTAGAGGATGGAAAGCTTACTAATTCTAATGGTGTTACAGCAAGTTTTCAGGAGACGTTTGTTATTTTAACTTCTAATTTAGGTGCAAATATAATGGAAGGAAAGGGTAAGATAGGTTTTCAGAATAATAGTGAAGGATTTGCTAAAAGTGAAGTAATAGATGAGGTTAAAAGATTTTTAAAACCTGAGCTTGTAAATAGAATTGATGAAGTTATTGTGTTTAATCATTTGAATGAGAAAGATATTTATAATATTTTAAATAATGAACTAAATCAATTGAAAGATGTAATGAGAAGAAAGAATATTTTGTTTGATGTTTCGAAAGAATTTAAAAGATATATGGTAGGGAAGTGTAATTATTTTCAATATGGTGCAAGAACTGTTAGAAGAGAGATTGAAATGGATGTCGAGGATTTTATAGTGGATAAACTAATCAATAATGCGATTAAAACAGATGAAAAGATATTGCTCGATATTTATGATAATGAGAAAAGAATTATTCAACTGAAGAGTTAAGAAATGTAAGTAATATGAAAAATGTAGAATGTGATGAGAAATATAAATAAATTAGATTGTTTAGAATTTTTTATGTGTGATACAGTAAAAAAACAATGGAGGTCATTGTGAACTGTTTCCTAGAAAGCGTATAATAAATTAAAAAGAATGTTTATTTTAAGTGGATAGTTCATCAAGACCTCTGTTTTTTGTATATAATAATAGAAAATTACTTTGTTAATTTTATGTTTTTATTTTGTTCCGTATATTCTGTCACCAGCATCACCTAAACCTGGTACTATGTAAGCATTTTCATTTAAGTGATCATCTATTTTAGCACAATAGATTTGTACATCTGGATGTTTTTCTTGAACTTTTTTTAGTCCTTCTGGTGCAGCGATTATACATAAGAATTTTATTTTCTTAACATTTTTTTCTTTTAATAATTCTATTGCATCGATTGCACTTCCGCCTGTTGCAAGCATTGGATCAAGAAGTATAACTTCTTTTTGATCAATATTTTTTGGAACTTTGAAGAAGTAGTTTACAGGTTTATGTGTTTTTTCATCTCTGTACATTCCAATATGTCCAATTTTGGCATTTGGAATAACTGTTATTACTCCATCAAGCATTCCCATTCCAGCTCTTAATATTGGAACAAATGCATATTTATCTTCATTTAATTTTTTAGTTTTCATTTTGCATATAGGTGTTTCAATTTCTGTATCTTCTAATTGTGCATCTTCCATTGCTTTGTAGCAAAGAAATGTTGCAATTTCTCCGGCTAGTTCTCTAAATTCTTTTGTTCCTGTATTTTTATTTCTTAATATTCCTAATTTATGTTCGATTAGTGGATGGTTTAATTCGATTATTTCTTTTGATTCGCTCATTTTTTCTTGCTCCTTTGTTTGAGAATTATCGTTTGGTGTTTCTGTAATGTTTTCTTCTTTTTCATTTGGTAATAATAAATTTAGTAAAATACCTACGATTGCGGCTAAGCTCATTCCTGAGAATGATAGTGAGAAATCTCCATAATTGAATGATAGCATTGCTCCGCCAAGTCCTAATACAAGCATGCTTGAGGCTAAGATAACGTTTTTATTTTTTCCAAAATCAATTCTATTTTCAATTAAAACTTTAAGACCATTTACTGCTATGAATCCATAAAGTAGAAGAGATACGCCTCCAAGTACGCAGTTAGGAATTGTACTAACTATTGCTGTGAATTTTCCTAAGAATCCTAAGCAGATTGCAAAGATTGCTGCAAGTCCAATTACCCAAACAGATGCGATTTTTGTCATACCAACTACTGAAGTATTTTCACCATAAGTTGTGTTTGCTGGTCCTCCAAGAAGTCCTGCTACAAATGTTGCTAATCCATCTCCAAGAAGTGTTTTATCAAGTCCTGGATTTTTTAATAAATCTTTTCCGATTATTGCGCTTAATGCTGTGTGATCTCCAATATGTTCAGCAATTGTTACTAATGCAACTGGTGCAATTGTTAAAGCTGCTGCAAATGATGGAGTATAGTTTAAAAATGGTATTGAGAATTTAGGAATGCTAAAGAATGCTGCATCTAAGATTGGTTGAAAATCAACTAATCCAAAGCATATTGCACTTATGTATCCTACGATTATTCCTATTAAAAATGGTATTATTTTTAAGAATCCTTTTCCTCTTACCATTATTAGTGCTGTTGTTAAAAATGTTATTAAAGCTACGATTACGCCTTTCCATTCTAATTGTGTGTCTGATGAAAGACCTATTTGACTTATTGCATTTGGTGCTAAACCTAGACCAATTATCATTATCATTGGACCTATAACAACTGGTGGTAAGATCTTGTGAATCCAATCTTTACCTATTAGTCTTATAATGATTGAAAATATTACATATATAATACCTACAATCATTATACCTGTCATTGCTCCTGCAACTCCACCTTTTGCATAACCTGCTGCAATTGGTGCAATGAATGCAAATGAGCTTCCAAGGTACACAGGAGATTTTGCTCTAGTACATATAATATAAATTAATGTTCCAATTCCTGATGTAACAAGTGCTACGGGGATTGTTAAAACTTCTGCTCCTGCTGTTGAATTTACTAGTATTGGAACTAAGATTGTTGCTCCAAACATAGCAAATACGTGTTGTAGAGCCAATATAATCCATTGTGCTAGTTTTGGCTTTTCATTTACGTCTAAAATCAGTTTGCTGTTTTTTGTTGTTTCTTCCATTACAGAATACCTCCTTAAAATTTTTTTGGATAAAAAAAATACTAGAAACAAATCTAGTATTAAATCAAAATATTTAATTGAGATGTTAAAATGAAGAAAGTTTTTGCTTTCTTTTTCGTTACGTTTTTTTCAGTTAAATAATTCATATATTTTTTCATTTTTTGCACCCTGGTTATAATATTATAAATCGATTTATAATGCAATAGTTTTTTTGCTTTTTATTTTTAACAAGTGACAAAAGCCTTGACAGAGTTGAGATACAAAGATTTTAAAAATTAGGATTATATTATTGATATCTTTTTTTCTATATGTTATAATCCAAATAGATTTATACAAAGGAGTAAACAGATGACAGGGTTTCTTGTGATTGTTTTTATGCTTCTTCTTATAATTGTTATGTTGATCGCGTTAGCGGTATTTCAGATAAAAATGGCTGGAATGAATGTAAAAGATTTTTGGTCTTTTATTAAAGCTAATGAGACTTTAGATAAATTATATGCGTTTTCGAAGAAGTATGAAAAATTAACAACAAATGAACAATTAGTTTTTTTGCGTGAGGCTGAGAGAGTGTTTGATGCTTTTGATAAGGTACCTAATGTACTATGGGAAGAGGATTATCAAAAGTATATGGAGGTCTTGTCAAAGTATAAGGATATTAGATTGGTTAGATGGGAGAAAAGTTAATCTTTTCTCCATTTTTTGTAGTAAAAAAGTTTATTATATGATATTGTATGAAAAAGGGGGAGAGTATGAAAAAGATTATAACTGGAATAATTATTTTTATAGCTTTATTAACTGGAATTAGTTTTGCGAATACGTATGATGAAATGGTATATTATATACCTGTATTAACAGAAGAATCTAAGTGGCGGAAATTTACCTTTATTAATGGAAGGAATTGCTTTGTCAATTTTACCAATTGTTTTTTATAATTTTTTTAGGAAGATGAAAGGGAAAGAATACAATAAAAAGCTGAATATAGGTTTAATAGTTACTGCAATTGCTTTATTTGTGTTTTCGATAATGATGAAAAAAAATGATGAATATATCTGGGCAGAAAAGGTATCAATTTTGGAATTTTATGCAATGTTTGCGCAAATTACAATATGTGCAATTTTAGGAATTTATTATTCATTTTTTTATAATAAATTGAATAAGGTTGCAGTTGGCGTTTTAACGATTCTAGTGGGTATTATTTTAGAAGTTTTCTTTAGTGGAAATGAAATTATGAATAATTTTGCGGATTTATTGCTATTTTTAATGATTTTCGTAGGTATAATTATAATAATGGAAAAATTAGTTTTATTTACAGAGAAATCTGAAAGAAAAAATGTTGTAATAAATGTTTTTGCTGAAATTGCTTTATTTATTGTATGTACCATGATTGCATCTGCAGTTTTTCGTGAGTATATTTTGTTTGAAATTCTTATAATCTTATTTTATATATATGATTTAATAATGTTAAATAAGAGCATAAAAAAATATGGCTTGGGTGAAAAAAAACGTATGGCTATATCTATTTTTTCAATTGTTGTTTTAATAATACTTATTGTTGGATATTTGATGTTATTAAGATTTGGAGTATGGGAAAAATAAAATGAAATTTCTAAAAAAAGTAGTGGAACTAATAATGATAATATGATAGAATGTGAAAAGTATATTAAGATAGGAGTTGTAAAAAAATGTATAAAAGAGTTCTTTTAAAATTAAGTGGTGAAGCTATGGCAGGAGAACAAAAAACAGGAATTAATGCAAATGTAGTAGACGATATTTGTTCAAAGGTTGTAAAACTTGTTGAAATGGGAATACAAGTTGGTATCGTTACAGGAGGAGGTAATTTCTGGAGAGGAAAAAATGGCTATAAAATGGAAAGAGTTACTTCTGATTATATGGGAATGCTTGCTACGATTATGAATTCTTTGGCTATAAAAGATGCTTTAGAATCAAAAGGTGTAAAGGCTGTTGTACAAACATCAATGACTATGGTTCAAGTTGCAGATACTTTTACAAAAAGAGATGCGGAAAAATGTTTTAATGAAGGAGCTGTTGTTATTTTTGGAGGAGGAACAGGACTTCCATACTTTTCAACTGATTCAGCTGCTGCATTAAGAGCTGCTGAAATAGGTGCAGATGTAATTCTTGTTGCTAAAACAATTGATGGAGTTTATTCAGCAGATCCAAAAGTTGATCCTAATGCTATCAAATATACAGAAATTACATATGATGAAGTTTTAAATAAAGATTTAAAAGTTATGGATGCTTCAGCTATTGCTGTTTGTAGAGATAACAATATTCCTTTATTTGTTTTTGCCCTACAAGATACTGAAAATATTGTAAGAGCTGCAAAAGGTGAAAATATAGGAACAATAGTAAAATAAAAGGAGAGAAAAAATATGGAATTTGACAAATTAGAAGAGAGAATGAATAAAACATTAAGTGTTTTAGAAGAAAATTTTTCAGAAATAAGAGCTGGTAGAGCTAATCCAGCAATACTAAATAAAATTACAGTAGAGTACTATGGTGTTCCTACACCAATAAATCAAGTTGCTGGAATTTCAGTTCCAGAAGCTAGATTAATTGTTATTCAACCTTGGGATGTTAGTGTTTTAAAAGAAATTGAAAGAGCTATTCTTGCATCAGATATAGGTTTAAATCCAAATAATGATGGTAAAGTAATTCGTTTATCTTTCCCAGAATTAACAGAAGAAAGAAGAAAAGAGTTAGTTAAAGATATTAAGAAAATTGCTGAAGAATCAAAGGTTGCAATAAGAGCAATAAGAAGAGATGGAATTGATGAAGCAAAAGCTATGGAGAAAGAATCTTTAATGACGGAAGATGAATTAAAGAAAGCTGAAGATCAAATTCAAAAATTAACAGATAAGAAAATTGCTGAAATAGACGTTATTACAGAAAAGAAAGAAAAAGAAATAATGTCAATCTAATTTTTGAAGGGAATGAATATTATAATGGAAGAAAATAATATACCTACTCATGTGGCTATTATTATGGATGGCAATAGAAGATGGGCAAGGAAAAGAAATATCGATTATAGATTAGGACATAAAGAGGGTGCTAAAACTTTAGAGAAGATTGTAAGATATGCTAAAAAAGCTGGAATAAAATATATTACTGTATATGCTTTTTCTACAGAAAATTGGAAAAGAACTAGTGAAGAAGTAAGTGCATTAATGTTGCTTTTGAAAACATATCTTGATGATTATGGAAAAAGAGCTGATACAGAAAATATAAAAGTTAAAGTTTTAGGTGATATATCAGCATTAACACCTGGTTTACAAAAAAGCATAAAGAAATGTGAAGAAAGAACAAAAGATAATGATGGAATTTATTTTTCTATTTGTATTAATTATGGTGGTAGAGATGAAATAGTGCATGCTGTAAAAAATATTGCACAAGATGTTAAAGATGGAAAAATAGAAATAGATGACATTAATGAAGAGTTAATGAATAATTATTTATATACAAAAGAAATTCCAGATCCAGATTTGATTATTAGGACTAGCGGTGAATTGAGAACAAGTGGTTTTCTAACATGGCAATCTGTTTATTCTGAGTATTTGTTTATGGATAAATATTGGCCTGATTTTTCAGAAGATGATATTGATTTTGCAATAAAAGAATATCAAAAGAGAAATAGAAAGTTTGGAGCAAAATAATTTAAATAGGAGAAATAATATGATTAAAAGATCCTTGACTACAATTATCGGATTACCTGCAGTTTTGGTAATTTTGATTTTTGGTAATAAATATATATTAGATGTTATTATGGCAATTTTAGCTATTATGGGAATATACGAATATATGAAGTGTGTTGCTCATAAATTTAATCCTGTTTACTGGATAGGATATGTGGCAGCAGCGAGTATTGCACTATTACATATTATTCCAAGCAATTATCTAATTGAATATTTGCCAATAGTGATACTTTCATTGATAGCAGTTTTGTTTATGCATGTTGTTTTTACCGATATGAAAACTAATGCAGCAGATATTGCTATAACCTTATTTGGAATTTTATATATCGTTGGATTTTTCTCATTTGTAGCTTTATTATATGGATATGAAAGTAATGGTAGAAGCCTAGGAAAATTCTATATTGCATATTTATTTTTAGCAACTTGGGGAAGTGATATTTTTGCATATTTAGTAGGTGTTAAGTTTGGAAAACACAGATTTAGTAAGATAAGTCCAAAGAAATCTATTGAAGGTTGTATTGCTGGAACAGTTAGTGGTGTGCTTTTAGTTGTTCTTGCTACTGTAATATTTAATAATTTCTTTGATTTCAATGTAAATTATTTATTAATAACTATTATAGGATTGATTATTACAGTTCTAGGACAAATAGGTGATTTCTCAGCATCTTGCATAAAAAGATATGCAGAGGTTAAAGATTTTTCTAATTTATTGCCTGGACATGGTGGAATTATAGATAGATTCGATAGTGTTATTTTTGCAGCACCATTTGCGTATTATTTAATAACATTATTAATTTAGGAGGCGCTAATTGCTTACATTTTTATTAAATACAATAAAAATTATATTTGTACTAGGTTTTCTTGTTTTGATTCATGAAGGTGGTCATTTCTTAGTTGCAAAATTTTTTAAGGTTAAAGTAAATGAATTTTCTATTGGATTTGGTAAACAACTTTTTTCTAAAAAGAAAGGTGAGACTGTATATTCAATTAGAATGATACCGTTGGGTGGTTTTGTAAGTATGCTTGGTGAAGAGGAGAGGTCTGATGATGAAAGATCTTTCTCAAAACAATCAATTCCTAAAAGGATTGCTATTGTTGCAGCAGGTGGACTTGTAAATATTGCTTTTGGTATATTAATTTATTTTCTTGTTATGTTTTCAATTGGAAATTTTGCTTCTAAAAATATAGATACTGTTAGTGATGGATATGATGCAAAACAAGTGGGAATATTACCAGGTGATGAAATTGTTTCAATAAATGATAAACATGTTTTTATTACTAAGGATATTACAACACTTTTATCTAAAAATGCTTCTAATCCATTGAAAGTGAAGGTAAAAAGAGATAATGATGTTAAAGAATTTACAGTAAATCCAACTGAAATTAAAACAAGAACATTAGGAGTTTATTTAGATACGGAAAGTGAAAATAGTACTAAAATTTCTTATATGTTTGATAAATCACCTGTAAAAAATATATTACAAGTTGGTGATATCATATTAGAAATAAATGGTGAGAATGTAGAAAATGATTATGAAAAATTAACTAGCGTTTTGAATAAGACTGAGGGTGAAGTTTCTATTAAAATAAAAAGAGGAGAAAGTGAAGAAACAGTTAATATTACTCCTCAAGATTATTTTAATTATTATTTAGGTGTTACTTTTAAAGTTGCAGATAAGAAATTTTCAACAAGACTTTATTATGCATGGTTTGAAACAGGAAATTTTGTTATATCATTAGCTGATAATGTTAAAACTATGTTTACAGGTGGAGTGTCTGTTGACCAAATGATGGGACCAATCGGAATTTCTAAAACAGTTGCATCTACTAAGGGATTAGCTGATTTTATATATTTGATGGCATTGATTTCACTATCATTAGGTATAACAAACTTGTTACCATTTCCAGCACTTGATGGTGGAAAAATATTGATTCTTTTAATTGAAGCAATTAGAAGGAAGCCACTTAAGGAAAGTGTTGAAATTGGAATTCAGATGGTAGGATTTTCATTATTAATATTGTTATCAATTTATATTTCATATTTTGATATATTACGATTTTTTTAGAATTAAAAATATTAGAGCTTTATATTAACATTTGTTGTAGAAAGGAATGAAGTAATAATGAAGTGTAGAGTATGTGGGGCAGAGTTAAAAAAGGATGGAGAATTGTGTAATAATTGCTTAAATAGGCTTCAACAAGAAGAGAAAATTAGAGGTGATAAAACGCCAGTTTATGGATTTAAGAGTACTTTTATTTTAGGCTACGAAATTTTAAGACATTGTGAACAAATAGGTATTGTAATTTTTATGATTGCTTTAATATTGTCAGTAGATTTATCATATTGGAAGTATGCTGTTATAATAGGATGTGCGTTTGCAATATTTGGAATTTTATATTTATTTTATGATAAATTTTCAATTAATTCTGTTTCATGTACAATTTACAGAACTAAATTGATATATACAACTGGAAGAATAAGAAAGAAAGTTAAGGTTATACCATTTTCTGAAATTGAAGAAATTTTTTATAATCAAGGAAATGCTCAAAAGTTATTTAATGTTGGTACAATTCTTATAAAAAGAAAAACTATGAATATTTTTGAGAGAAATATTTTTATAGAATCAGTAAAAAATGTTGAAGATGTTTTTGGAAAGATAAAGGAAGTTTTTAAATAAGGTAGGCGTAATAAATGCAGAAGGTTAAAGATATATTTAGTGATTATTCAAATAGACAAGATAATATATGTGAGGCTGATTTTTTGAAAGCAAACTTGTATAAGAAAAGTAATAGGCTAGAAGTATGTTTAACAAGTTCAAATAAAATTTCTATAGGTGAAGTTTCTAATTTTGAAGATTATATCGTAGATAGATTTAAGGTTGGAAGCGCTAGAATTGAGATTCAATATCAAGATATTGATGTTGAGCCAACTATTGAAAATGATTGGCAAAATCTTGTTACATATATGTCAAGAAAAGAGCCAATGACAAGAGCTATACTTAGAAACAGTACTGTTAATATTGAAGACAGTACTGTTTGTGTTGATTTAAAAATTAAAGGTGCTGATTTTTTGTGCTCAAAGAAATTTGATAAAGGATTAGAGCACCTTATTTATAATTTGTATAATAAAAGATTTAAAGTTAATTTTCAAGAAGATCCTCAGAAGAGTAAAGAGGAATATGATAAATATTTGAAAGCTCAGGAACATGAAGCTATTATGCACTTACAAGAGATGGCAAGAAAAGAGGCTGAGGAAAAGGCAAATGCTCCTGTAGTTTCTGTTTCACCTGAGGGAGAAGTTTCAACAGAAGAGAAACATATTGATGTTGAACAATCTAACGGATTGATTATTGGAAAAGTATCTACTTTCAGAAGTAAATTTGCTTCTATTTCAGATATAAATGATAGTACAACAAAGGTAAATGTTGAAGGTGAAATAATAAATGTTACAACTAGAGAAATAAAAAATAATAGAACTATTATTAGTTTTAGCATTGATGATGGGAATGCAAGTATTACTTGTAAGTCTTTTGTCGATACAAATTTAGTTCAAGGAATATTAGAGCATTTAAAAGAAGGACAAGGCGTAAAGGTTGACGGAAATGCTAAGTTTGATGATTATGCAAATGAAATAACAATAATGGCTAATAATGTTGTTATTTCTGGTTTTAAATTGTCTGGAAAAGGTGGAGAAGCACCTGATGCTAAAGAAGAAACAGCACAAGATGAGCAAAGTCCTCTAATTTATGGTAGAAGCCTTACAATAAAAGCTCCGAAAACAAAGATTATTGATATAAATAATGATACAGATAGAGTGTGTTTGGAAGGTGAAGTTATAAGTACAGATACTAGAGATATAAAGGGAGATAGAACAATTTTAATGTTCAATTTATATGATGGTACAAGTACTATGACAATGAAAGCTTTTATCGAAACTAAGAAAACTAAAGAAGTTTTAGGAAGATTGAAAAAAGCAAAAGGAATAAAGCTTGAAGGTGTGGCTAAATATGATAATTTTGCAAAAGAAATTACTGTTATGGCAAATACAATTTTAGAAACTCCTGGTGTTGCAAAGACAAAAAGAATGGATACTTCTGAGGAGAAGAGAGTAGAGTTACACATGCACACCAAAATGAGTCAAATGGATGCTGTAACTTCAGCTGAAGATCTTTTGAAAAGAGCAATTAGTTGGGGATGGAAATCTATTGCAATTACTGATCACGGTGTTGCTCAAAGTTTTCCAGAAGCACATAAATTCTTGGGAAAAACTGGTGCGGATATAAAAGTTATTTATGGGGTTGAAGTATATTTCGTACCAGATAAAGATCCAAGTGTTGTTTATCCTAGAAAGCAAGATATTGACGGAGAATATTGTGTTCTTGACTTGGAAACAACAGGTTTGTCATTCAGGACAGAAAAAATTACTGAGGTTGGAATAATAAAAATAAGAAATGGAGAGGTTGTTGACGAATTTGAATGTTTCGTAAATCCTGAAAAACCTATTCCACAAGAAGTTGTAGAGGTTACTCATATTACAGATGATATGGTAAAAGATGCTGAAACAATTGACAAAGTTATTCCGAAGATAATTGATTTTATAGGTGATAGTGTATTAGTTGCCCATAATGCTGACTTTGATATAGGATTTTTAAAACATAATTTTGCGGAATATGGATATAGTTTGGATAATACATATATTGATACTTTGAGATTAGCTAAAGTTATATTCCCAGATATGAAGAGATATAAATTAGGCTTGATTGCAGATAAATTGGATATTGTTGTTGAGGTTGCTCATCGTGCTCTTGATGATGTAAAAACTTTGGTTGCAGTATTTAATGTAATGATTCAAAAACTAAAAGAAAATGGGGCAAAAACAGTTGATGATATAGATAATGTTATACAAGGTGATCCAGAAGCTTACAAAAAGCTTCCATCATATCATGCTATTATTTTAGCTAAAGATTATGTAGGTTTGAAGAATTTGTATAAGCTTATATCATATTCACATTTGAATTATTTTTATAAAAAGCCTCGTATTTTAAAAAGTATGTTTGAAAAGTATAGAGAAGGATTGATTTTAGGAAGTGCTTGTGAGGCTGGTGAATTGTATAGAGCAATTGTTGCGGGTAGACCAGAAGAAGAGATAGAAGCTATTGCTAAATATTATGATTATCTTGAAATTCAACCAATTGGAAACAATGAGTACATGGTTAGAAATGGAACTGTTGCAGATGATTTCGAACTTCAAAATATAAATAGAAAAATTGTAGAATTAGGTGAAAAATTAAATAAATTAGTTGTCGCAACTTGTGATGTTCATTTTATGGATCCACAAGATGAGATTTATAGACGTATATTACAAGCTGGTCAAAAGTATGATGATGCTGATTTTCAAGCTCCATTATATTTACGTACAACACAAGAAATGCTTGATGAGTTCGCATATTTAGGTGAAGAGAAAGCATATGAAGTTGTTGTAACCAATACAAATAAAATTGCAGATTTGTGTGATAAAATTAGTCCAATTTCTGATGAGAAATGCCCACCTCATATTGAAGGATGTGAGCAAACAATTAAAGATATTGCATATGGTAAAGCTCATGAGTTGTATGGAGATCCATTGCCAGAAATTGTGCAAAATAGATTGGATAAAGAATTAGACTCAATTATTAGAAACGGGTTCTCCGTTATGTATATTATTGCTCAAAAGCTTGTATGGAAATCTAATGAAGATGGTTATATTGTTGGTTCCAGAGGATCTGTTGGTTCTTCGTTTGTTGCCAACATGACTGGTATAACAGAAGTTAATTCATTACAAGCACATTATAGATGTCCAAATTGTAAATATTCAGATTTTAGTGACTATGGTGTTAAAAATGGGTTTGATTTACCTGATAAAGATTGCCCAAAATGTGGACACAAACTTGCTAAAGATGGTATGGATATTCCATTTGAAACATTCCTTGGATTTAATGGAGATAAAGAGCCTGATATTGACTTGAACTTTTCTGGTGAATATCAAGCAAAAGCTCATAAATATACAGAAGTAATATTTGGAAAAGGTACAACATTTAAAGCAGGTACAGTTGGTACAGTTGCTGACAAGACTGCTTTTGGTTATGTTAAAAATTATTATGAAGAACGTCATATACCTGTTACAAATGCAGAGATTGCAAGACTTTCAACAGGTTGTACTGGAATAAAAAGAACAACAGGACAGCACCCTGGTGGTATTATAGTTGTGCCAAAGGGAAGAGAGATATTTGAATTTTGTCCCGTTCAGCATCCAGCAGATGATCCAACATCAGATATAATAACAACGCATTTTGATTATCACTCTATTGATCAAAACTTATTGAAACTTGATATACTAGGTCATGATGATCCAACTATGATTCGTATGCTATTTGATTTAACTGGAATAGATCCAACTAAAGTTCCACTAGATGATAAAGAAACAATGTCAATTTTTAAATCTACTGAAGCATTAGGAGTAACTCCTGAGCAGATTCATTCAGAAGTGGGAACCTTTGGTATTCCTGAGTTTGGAACCAAGTTCGTAAGAGGAATGCTTGTTGATACAAAGCCAACAACATTTGCTGAATTAATAAGTATTTCTGGACTATCACATGGTACAGATGTATGGTTAAATAATGCTCAAGAATTAATTGATAAAGGAATAGTAACCTTAAGTGAAGCTATTGGTTGTAGAGATGATATTATGGTTTATTTGATGAAAATGGGATTAGAGCCAAACCATGCTTTTAAAATAATGGAAACTGTTCGTAAAGGTAAAGCTTTGAAAGATCCTGCAAAATGGGCAGAATATGTTCAAATGATGAAAGATCATGATGTTCCAGATTGGTACATAAAGTCTTGTGAAAAAATAAAATACATGTTTCCTAAGGCTCATGCTGCTGCGTATGTTACAAATGCTTTTAGAATTGCTTGGTTTAAGGTTCATCAACCAGAAGCATACTATACAGCGTTTTTCTCAATTAGAGCTGATGGTTTTGACTATGATATAATGTGTCATGGTAAAGAAAAATTGTTAAATAAAATGCGTGAAATAGATATGGCTGGTAATGCCGCTCTTCCAAAGGATAAAGATATGTATCCTGTTCTTGAGCTTGTTCTTGAGATGTATGAAAGAGGTATTAAGTTTTTGCCTGTTGATTTGTATGAGTCAGATGCTACTAAGTTTAAAATGGAGCCAGAGGGTATTAGACCTCCTTTAAATAGTGTTCCTGGCCTTGGGACTGTTGCTGCTCTTAGTATTCAAGCTGCTCGTGAGGAAGAGAAGTTTATGTGTATTGATGATTTGCAGATGAGGGGCAAGGTTGGTAAGTCTGTTATTGAGGTTCTTTCTAAAGCGGGGTGCTTGGAGGGGATGACGCAGAGTAACCAAATGTCATTGTTCGCTTAGCGCTTGAAGATATTGTTCAAATACTATGTTAACGTTTAGTTTGAAAAATCCTCACGTACCTTTGTACGCTCCGGTGTTTTCAAACTAACGTTGCCTTGTATTTGAAACAATCTTTTCAAGCCTGATGGGTTTGAAAAATGTACGGATTGATAATTTTAGAAACGAAAAATACATATTAAATTTTTGAATCACCGCGCAGGGACCAAACGAGCAAAGCGAGTTCGATTGAAGCATTCTACCCGATTTAAAATAAAAATTTAATATTTTTATTTTCAAAAATCGAAGAATGCGACAGCAAGGTGTGAAAAAATTAATATGTGTTTTTCGTTATATAAGATTATGAAAAAAGAAAGGAAAGTGTATGGGAGAATACGGAATGATATTTTCATGGCAGGGGGCTGTGATTTATTTGATTGTTATAAATATGATTGGCTTTTTTGCAATGTGGATCGATAAGGTTAAGGCTAAAAGAGGTTCTTGGAGAATACCTGAAAAGACTTTGTTTACTATTACTTTTTTAGGTGGTGGTTTTGGTACGATTGCTGGGATGTATACTTTTAGACATAAGACTAAGAAATTGTATTTTACTATAGGTTTCCCTGTTATTTTACTTACTGAAATTTTTATAGTTTTTTATGTTTTGTTTAAGTATGTTTGGAAAATAGTTTAGTTGAATTTATATTGGAAATACAAAAAAATTGAATGAAATAAATGTATAAGGACAAAATTGATATTTTAATATTTGCAGTTATTATAACTTTGTAGAGTATACAATTTTGTTCGTTTATGAAATTTGTAAGGCAGATTTTTGTGTATTGTAGAAATTTTAGAGAATATATATATAAATAAAAGGCAACAGAATCATCTGTTGCCTTTTTACAAGAAAGTCTTGTATTAACCCAAAATAATAACAAATAAATATTTTTGGCTTTTACCGCTCAAACATATCAAAATATTCCCTGAAGGTTAACCCATCAGCATTATTTTCAATAACATATTCTCCCATTCGTTCGAAAACACTTAAAAAATATTTCCGTTGTTGGGTTGATTTTAGTTTCAAAAGTTCGCTTTTTAGTTCATCTCCATAAGTCATTTCCCAGTAGCTGTATGACATGTGTGTGCCTCCTCTCATATAAAGACATATGAAAATTGATAAGTGTTTTGATAGCTGTATTATAATAGCATTTTCTTAAATAATCAAGATAATTTAAAAAAATAAAATTGTAACATTGAGTTGTTTAGCAATAAGTGATATATTAAATAAAACAAAATTTTGCAAATAATAGGAGATAAAAAATTGGATTTAAATAAAAATGTACAGTTTATAAAGGGTGTAGGAGAGGCGAGAGCTAAGCTTTTGAATCGCCTTGGAATTTATGAATTAAAAGATTTAATTACGTATTATCCTAGAACATATGAAGATAGAAGTATTCCTAAAAAAATTGAAGAACTTGTTGATGGTGAGGAAGCTTTAATTGAAGTAATGCCTGTTACAAGAGTAAGTGAAGTTAGAATTAGAAGAAATATGACGATATTAAAAATGAATGCAAGAGATGATACAGGTGTGTGTCAAATGACATGGTTTAATCAGTCATATTTAAAAGGTATGTTTAAACCTGGTGAATATTATAAATTTTATGGAAAAGTTTCTAAAAAGGGGAATAAAGTTGAAATGAATTCGCCTGTTTATGATAAGGCTGAAGATACTAAAAATACAGGCAGAATAATACCAATTTATCCAACAACATTTAAGCTTTCACAAACAACACTTAGAAAAATTATTGAAAATGGTTTGAGTGAAATGAATGGAAAGATTGATGAGAGTTTACCTGAATATTTAATAGATGAGTATAAATTACTAGATTTAAATACTGCTGTTAAGCAAATCCATTTTCCAGATAGTTTTGATGATTTTAATTTAGCAAGAAAAAGATTAGTTTTTGAGGAATTATTGTCAATGCAACTTGCATTGCTTGCTTTGAAAAATCAGTATTCTAAGGATGTTAAAGGAATTGCTTTTGATAAAGATGCTAAGATGTCAGACGTTATTAATAAATTACCGTTTTCTTTAACTAAGGCTCAGCTTAGAGTTTTAGAAGAAATTGACTCAGATATGGAACGAGAAAAGCCAATGAATAGATTGCTTCAAGGGGATGTTGGTTCAGGTAAAACCGTTGTAGCATTAATTGCTGCATATAAGTGTGTTAAAAGTGGATATCAAGCTGCCATAATGGCGCCAACTGCGATTTTAGCTAGTCAGCATTTGGAGAGTTTTTCAGAAATTTTAAAAGATACTGGCATTCGATGTGAGTTGCTTATTAGTGGAATTACAAAAAAGAAAAAAGAGGATATTTTAAAAAGGCTAGAAGCGGGTGAAATAGATATTTTACTTGGTACACATGCATTATTAGAAGAGAATGTTGTGTTTAAAAATTTAGGATTAGTTGTTACAGATGAGCAACATAGATTTGGTGTAAGACAGAGAAGTATAATTACACAAAAAGGTGATAATCCAGATGTTTTAGTTATGACTGCAACTCCAATTCCAAGGACTTTGGCGTTGATTTTGTATGGCGATTTGGATATCTCAATTATTGATGAGTTGCCTCCTAATAGAAAGAAAATTGAAACATATGCTGTTACTAAAGGAATGGATCAGAGAGTTAATAATTTCTTAAAGCAACAGATTGATCAAGGAAGGCAGGCATATATTGTTTGTCCTCTTGTAGAAGAAAATGAAGAAATTAATGCAAAATCTGTTATGGAACTTGCGGAACATTATAAAAATGAAGTTTTTTCAGATTATAGAGTAGAGTATTTGCATGGAAAAATGAAGCCAAAAGAGAAAGATGCAATAATGGAAGAATTTAAAAATGGGAATATTGATATTCTAATTTCTACTACTGTTATTGAGGTCGGTGTTAATGTCCCTAATAGTAATATTATGGTTGTTGAAAATGCTGAGAGGTTTGGCTTGGCTCAGCTTCACCAATTGAGAGGAAGAGTTGGAAGAGGTGAGTATCAATCATATTGTATACTAAAATATAATGGAAATTCGCAAGTAATAAGAGAGCGTATGAAGGTTATGACTTCAACTAATGATGGATTTGTTATTTCAGAAAAAGATTTGGAACTTCGTGGTACTGGTGAGTTCTTTGGAACAAAGCAACATGGTTTACCTGAATTTAAAATTGCAAATTTATTTGAAGATATTGGAATACTAAAGGCTGTTCAAGCGATTGCAATTAAAATTATTAATGATGATCCAAAGCTGGAAAAAGATAAAAATAAATTACTTAAAAAGGTAGTTGATGAAAAATTTGGTAGTAGAATAGAAATATAGATTGTCGAAAATTGCGATGAAATCAATAATTGTAGACTTGCAATACAAACAAAATGGTGGTATAATGTTATTGTTAACATAATAAATAAAGCAGCAGGCAGATGTGCCTAAGAGAAAGCATGAGGTAAAAGATATGCAGAAGGAAACAAGAAAATTAAGAGTAACTTTTGACAGAGAACGTTTACATTCAGCCATTGTTTTATCTATGAGACGCCGGAGAATTCCAAAAGAGTTTGTAGGTTACGATATTATTCGTGGTACAGTTTTTGGAATGATTGATCATCCGGAGTATTCATTTGAAGAAGCTATAGCGAAGGCTGTTGATGTATGCAGACTTCCAGGTTCACCGGAGACAGTTGAAGATGGAATCGAAGAAGCCTTTGAATGCGTTGACGTAGTGCTTCGCGAAAAGGATTTCTATAATCCGGAAACAAATGAGAGATATTCTGATGAGCAGCTGGTAGAAAAAGTCGTACAGGCAATGGTATATGACATTTATAAAGATTTCTGCTATACGCAGACAATGGCATATATCAAGAAACTTAAGTTGAAAGAAGAGCTCAGAACTGAAGTTATCAAGAACATGTTGTTCAAGAAATTGGTTGCTGATGATTCTACACAGCAGTGCATCTATGAGTATGCGTTTAAAAAATCTTTTGTTTGGTCAGCTAGCGAGCCGATTACAGATGAAGAGATTATGCAGAAAGTTGATGCAGTTCTTGGAAAGATTCCAGGAGGATTTACACCGTATGAATATGTCATGAAAATGGCAGATGAAATTTATGCGGAGAATGCAGCAGAGTAAAAGTTACATAGTTTTCTGGGAAGCGCCTATCACTATTGTGGTAGGTGCTTTTCTTAATTTTAACGATAACCCTACAGTTATATTTGGCGATAATTATGGTTTAATAATAGGAAAATTTTCTGAACTTTTTCATTATATAAAAATAACAATGTTATATGCGAGATTTAAAATGCTATGTATTGTGTTAGTATTTTCTACAATATTTTGCAAAGTGACTAGGTATTTGTTTGGTCATTGACTTTTGAATATGAAATAGGTATAATGCTAATGTAATTTAAGTAAAAAAGGATGTAGAAAATGGATTTATTTTTAAGAATGTTAGGTGCAGTATTTGTTTTAATAGGAATAATTTTAATATATGATGCAAGACCAATTACTAAAAAGTTTTTTAGCTTTGGAGATCAAAATGAAGGCGCACTTGGGCTTAAGATGTTCGGATTTATTTTTACTGTTATAGGAGGAGTTCTATTATTATTTTATTTGTAATAATAGATTAATATATTAACTATAATAAAAGGACAGGAAAAATATTTCTTGTTCTTTTTATCATTTATATAGAAAGAATATAAGACTTTATAAAAAAAGGTTATGGAAGGAGAAATGTTTATGAGAATTACTTATGAGGAAAAGGTTTTTGAATCAAATAAACCAGTAAAGGTTAATGAGATTTTAAAAAATGATATTAATGACAAGCATATTGCTTGTATTGTAAATAATCAGGTTCATGCTCTTGATTATGAAATAAGAGAAGATGCAGAGGTTAGTTTGCTAGATCCTAGTACAAAAGAAGGAAGAAGTGTATATATTAGAGGAATTATGTATATAATGGGTAAAGCTTTTCATGATATTTACCAAACTGCATGGCTTACAGTTAATTATCAATTACACAATTCAATGTTTTGTCAATTAGATAATATGGAATTAACTGAAGAGATGATACAAAAAGTTAAAAAGAGAATGCAAGAAATTATTGATGCAAAATTGCCAATTACAAAAACAGTTATGACAATGGATGAGGCTAAGGCTTTTTATGCTCATAGCAAAAATGCTAATGGAAGATTCCAGGTAAATACTCATACTAAAGAAATTTCATTATATTTTTGCGAAGATTATTATAATTATTTATATGGACCAATGCCGTTACATACAGGTATGACGCCATATTTTGATATTGAATTATATAAAGATGGATATTTAGTTCGTTATCCAGATAAAAAGAAACCTTATGAAATGGGTGAGTATGTTGAAACTAAAAAATTACTTGCTACATTTGATGAATATGAAGATATTTATAGATTATTAAATGTTCATACTGTTCATAAATTAAATCAAAAAGTTGAAGATGGTACAATAAATGACTTTATCTTACTTTCTGAAGCTTTGCATGAGAAGAAAATATCAATATTAGCAGATAAAATTTGTAGAAGAAAAAATGTAAAAATGGTTTTAATTGCTGGTCCTTCTTCTTCAGGAAAAACAACGTTTGCTAGAAAATTATCTTTAGCATTAAGATTAAATGGATTAAAGCCAGTTACAATTTCTGTTGATAATTATTTTGTTGAAAGACAAGATACTCCTAGGGATGAATTTGGAAATTATGATTTTGAATGTATTGAGGCTATTGATCTTGATTTGTTTAATGATCATTTAGTTAAGTTGTTAAATGGTGAAACTGTTGAAGTTCCTAAGTTTGATTTTAAAGTAGGAACTAAGAGATATGATGGAACTACAATGTCACTTGGTAAAAATGATATTTTAGTAATTGAAGGTATTCATTGTTTAAACGATAGGTTAACAAAAGCTATTCCAAAGGATGAAAAAGTTAAGATTTATATCAGCGATTTAACTGTTTTAAATATTGATTATTTCAACAGAATTTCTACTACAGATACACGTTTGATTAGAAGAATTGTTAGAGATTATAAATTTCGAGGATATGATGCTTTAAATACTTTGAAGAGTTGGTATTCTGTAAATAGAGGTGAGGAGAAGAATATTTATCCATATCAAGAAGAAGCGGATTATATGTTTAATTCTTCACTTATTTATGAACTTGCTGTTCAGAAAAAATATGCAATTCCTTTATTAAAAGAAATTGATAGAAGTCATAAGGAATATGGGGAAGCTCAAAGATTAATTGAATTTTTGGAGTATTTTGATGATATTCCAGATGATGATATTCCAAATACTTCACTATTAAGAGAGTTTATTGGTGGCAGTATTTATCATAAGGAGACGAAAAAGAAATAATGGCTAATTTTGTTGTTATAGATGAAGAATTTATTTGTGAAAATTGTGGATTTCATGTTCCTAAATTAGGGTATTCTTGTAGAAATCACTGTCCTAAATGTTTACACTCAAAACATGTTGATATTAATCCTGGAGATAGAGAAGAGACTTGCCATGGGGATTTAGAGCCTGTTGGTTTGGAGATTGGAAAAAAAGGATATGTGATAGTGTTTAGATGTAAGAAATGTGGAGCAATAAGAAAAAACAAGGCAGCAGATGATGATGATATGAATTTACTTATAGAATTGAGTACAAAACAATATTAATGTAAATACTATATTTTGGTAAAAAACACGAAAAGTATTGAAAAATCATGAAAAAGATGATAGAATAATTGTTACACAAAATATAGGAGGTGCTTTTTATGAAAAGAGAACGGAAGAAACTGAGGGTGCAACTTGCTGATGAAGATATGATTCTGTTAAAAGTGCCGGATAAAGGTATTGTTGAATGGAAAATTCTTCAGGTTTCAAAGGATTTTGTTGAGTTTGAGTATGCTCTTGATGATGTAATCTTTCGTCCCGGTGAATGGAACGAATGCAGACGCGAGCATATAAGACACTATGTTCTGGATCCAAAGAAGCAGAAAATCTGGCGTGCAACTGTTGCTTATACAAGTGCATTGATTGATTTGAAAGCTAAGAGACCGTTTGTATTTTGCACACATGGTAAGTTGATGCCGGTTAAATTGTCATCAGCTGAACTTGGTGATTATATGTGCTGTGGAGATCCTTCCAAAGATATAGAGCCAAGATTTTATCAGTTGAGAGGATTTAACTTTAACCGGTTACCAATGCAGAATGTTCGACCAATCGGATTTTTCGCAGAAAGCGGTAAAACCTACGAGCTCAAGGTAGTTGAGCTGTAACAATGTGTAATAACAAAAAGCGGATGCGGTATATTTACCGCACCGTTTTTTGTAAGATAAGATATTTGAAAAAGTAGAGTATAGAAATTTGATTAAAAAATTGTATTTAAACATAGAGATAGAAAAACAAGTTACTTTAAAATATTTTGTTTTTAAAGTAACTTGTTTTTCTATATTTCTCTATTTAAATTTGCATTTGTGTATTGATTTCCTTTTAATTTTTCACCTTTAGTAACTGTGTCGACTATTTGTTGTATTTCGGAAATATTTTCTTCCAAAATATCTATTCGAAGAGAAGTAATATTTTTAAAGTCATTTGGTGCAATTGATGTGATTTTTGAATTGTATAATGTAGATACAGTTTGTATGTTGTCTGGTTCGATTGGAAATTTTAAATTTAATCTATCTTTTAAATAATAGTTGTTATCTGTGTTACATCTCATTTTACATTCTGGATAGCATCTATTGCTTTTTCCAAGTGGACAGTAATTCATATTCATTAACGGTGTTCTACCATAGCAAATTAATTCTTGATTTGATATTTCTAAAAATTTATCTATGGTGCTTTTATCTAGTTCTGGTGAAATTGTGAATTTATTTATTCCTAGTTTATCAAGTTCAGCTAATGTGCGTTGATTAAAAATGTTAAATGTGTAGTTTGCAATAAATTCAAAATTTTCTGTATTGAAATCTTTTAAAAACTTGAAGTTTGATATATTGGAAAGAATGAATCCTTTGATATTGTAAGTATTGATAGTTTTTTCTATATTGGCTGCAAGTAGATTTCTATAGTTAGATTTTATTATAGTAGGTAAATAAATATATAGATTAAATTTATTACTTAGGCCATTTATTACTTGTTCATATTTCTTTTGAGTAAAGAATTTTAACGGGATATATATGTTATTTATTCCTTGTAAGCTTGTATAATCTTCGTTTAAATTGATTTTATTTAATAGTAAAGATATTGTTTTTCCTTGATTTGTTTTATTATAGTAGTTCATATTTTCAAATTCTTTATCTGTTGCTCTTTGAATTTTACTTTTTGCAAAGTCTTCAACTAGTGTAAGGGCAGTTCTTCTAAGTTCATTTAATGCTTTTATGTTTGGTAAGAATGTGTTTTCGTCTAATTTTATTTTAATATTTTTAAAGTAATAAGGTGTGTTATTTGTTTTTGTAATTTGTGATATTACTTTTTCTTTTTCTAGAGGATGTTTTATTGAGTCTGTTGGAATTGCATCAATTTCACAATAGATATTTAACTTCCTATATATTTCTAAATCACAAGCAGAACTTACATGTATTGAAATTGGTGAGTTTTTAACAATTTTTATTTCACAGTTAAGAGGTATTTTTTTAGTTTGAATGTCGTTTTCAAAAGAAGAGTAGGCAAGTGATGTTAGCGGTTTTGATGACATTTTATATATTTTATCTCCAACTTTAATATTTCCTTTCATTCTACCAATGGTTACAAAATCGTTTGGATTAGCTGTTTTTATGTTAGTATTTTTAGTCATTAATTCGGAAATTGTGTATGTTCCATTTTCTTTTTCTAAGGCAATTGTATCTCCAATTTCAACTGGTTCGTTTAAGTTAAGTGTGATTAAACCTTTTGACGGATTATATTTGGCAACATGACCTAAAAATAATCCCATATTATTAGGCTTTTCAGAGAATATCAAATCTTTATTTGCATGAGGATTTAGATGTCCTGATGAGAAGTTACCTCTATTAAATACTTGCATTAAATCTTTTCTGTCTTGTTCATCTATTTTGTATGGTTTATTTGATTTAGCTAAATTGATATATTTTCTATAAATTCTTGTAACTGTTGCAACGTATTCAGGTGATTTCATTCTTCCTTCAACTTTTAATGATTTTACGCCACAATTTATTAGTCTTGGTAGGTAGTCTAGTGAGCATAAATCTCTAGGACTTAATAAGTAGCCCTTATCCAAAGTTGTTTTTCCATTTTCTATAAGTTCGTATGGAAGTCTACAACTCTGTGCACATTTGCCACGGTTTCCTGAACGTCCACCAATCATACTAGAAAATAAACATTGACCAGAATATGAAATACAAAGAGCACCATGAATAAAACATTCTATTTCAATGTTTGAATTTTCACAAATATATTCAATTTCTTCAATTGATAATTCACGGGATAGAACAACTCTTGAAAAACCAAGTTCTTGTAATTCTAAAACTCCTTGAAGATTATGTACAGACATTTGTGTGCTAGCATGAATAGGTAGGTCTGGAAAGTTTTTGATAAGCATTTTTGCGAGACCTAAATCTTGAACTATTATTGCATCTATTCCAGATTCATATGCTTTTTTTGCAACATTAAACGCTGATTCTAGTTCATCATCTTTTATTAATATATTTAGTGTTAAATTTGTTTTAACACCTCTAATTTTACAATATTCGATAGCTTTTGCGAGTTCATCATCATCAAAATTATTTGCATATGCACGAGCACTGAATAGGTTTGCTCCAAAATATATGCAGTTTGCTCCGTTTTGTACAGCAGCTTTAAGACATTCAAAATCACCGGCTGGTGACAAAAGTTCTATTTCTGACTCCATAATTTTTCCTCTTTTCTTTTTTTAGAACCAAAGCGGACATTAATAATGGTTGCACTGATTATAACTTTTTAAGTCCGCGTTTTTGTTCATGTGCGAAATTTGCAAAGCAAATTTCTGTGTATAGTTAAATTTATATAATAGAAAGTTCTTCAATCTTTCCTATTATATAAAATTATTATATCATAAAAAAATTTTTAGTATAGAGAAGAAGAATGGAAAATGTAACAAAAATAACATATTTATTTTATTGACTAAAAAATACGTATAATATATACTAATTTTGAATAAAAATGCCGTATTTTGCGGTGAGGAGGAACAAATGAAAAAATTAAGTATAAAATTAGTAGTTTTTATTCTTGTAATTTCAATTATATTTAGTTTTATTCAAATATTTTTTGTAAAATCAGAAGTTCATGCTGCTAATCTTAGCAGTTCATATACCCAATATATAAAGTCTGGAATAAGTGCGTTTCCAGAGAGTTATCAAAAGAAATTAGCGTATTTAAAATATAATCATCCAAATTGGCAGTTTAAAGCATATTATACGGGAATTGATTGGAATGAACTTACTTCTAGTTCTGCTGAAAATCAATGTTTAAAAAATACAATGTATAAATCTGCTTTAGTGGATCCATCAATGTTATGTGTTTGTGGTAGAAATGGTGATCCAGGTTATTATTGTGCTTCTGCTAAAATGGTTAATTATTATTTAGATCCAAGAAATTTTATGGATGAATCAATGATTTTTCAATTTTTAGATTTAGCTAATGGTGATGGTGTTACAAGAGCAGTTGTGGCAAGTGCAACAGCTAATACATATTTATATCAATATGTTGACGATATTATGACAGCTGCTTCGGAAGCTGGAATAAATCCATTACATATTGTTGCAACTATTTTCCAAGAGCTTGGAAGAACTGGAACGCCAAGAGCTATTTCTGGTACGGTTCCTGGTTATGAAGGATTGTATAATTTTTATAATTATGGTGCTACAGACGGAAATGGGGCTGTTGAAAGAGGTTTAGCTGAAGCTGGAAGACAAGGCTGGACTTCACCAAGATATGCTTTAATAGATGGGGCAAAAAAAGTATTGAAAAATGATTATATTGCAGCAGGCCAAACTACAAAATATTTTTATAAATTTGATGTTGTTGGAAATGAGATTTTAACTGAAAGTATGGGGCAAAGAACATATGCATTAAAATATTTTTATGGACATCAATATATGACTAATTTAAGAGATCCTTCTAGTCAAGCTGGTTCTTTATATGATATTTATGCTGATGGAGAAATATTGAATGAGCAATTAACTTTTTTAATTCCTGTTTATAATAATATGCCTGATGCTACTATTCCTGTTCCAACGTCACTTACAGCTAATCAACAATCTTTATATTATATAAATAGTATGAAGATTGGAGGAATTAATTTTAGAAAATCTCCAAATGGAGATTCATTGGGATCTGTTTATAAAAATACTGTTGTAGAACTTTTGGATAATCAGGGATATTGGTCAAAGGTTAGAATTATTAGAGCTACATCATATGTTCCTGGAGAAAAGAGATGGAATTCTGAAAGCTTAGAAGGTTATGTTGCTACATCTTATTTAAAGAGTGTGACAGAAGATATTCCGGATTATAGAAATCAAGTTGATATGGGAGATGGTGGAACAAATCCAACACCAACCCCTAATCCAGATATAGGTTCATCTGATTTTAAGATTGATGGAGATAGTCTTGTTATGACTCCAGCAACAAATGTAAAGAGTATAAAAGAGAAATATGCTGGTGCTGTCGTAAAGAAAGCAGATGGTACAGATATTTCAGGAACAGAAGATTCAATTGGAACTGGCATGACAATTACGATTGATGGTAAGACATATACAGTAGTTAAGTATGGAGATGTTAATGGGGATGGAGCGATAACACCTTCAGATTATGTAAAAATCAAAAATAAAATAATGGGTGCATCTTCTTTAAATGGAGCGTATGAAAGAGCAGCAGATGTTAATAAAGACGGAACAATATCTCCAGCGGATTATGTAAAAGTTAAAAATCATATAATGCAGGTAAGTAGTATAACGTTATAAAAAGTTAATTAGAAAGGAATTTATATAATGAAAAAAGATATTTTAATAAAGACAATATTTATAATTATAGCTATGTTAATTATAATGTTATTGATGTCAATTAAGGCAAATGCAGTTTCTTTAAGTATTACTCCTTCGAAGAAGACTGTAGCACCAAATGAAACTTTTACAGTCACAGTTACTCTTAAAGATGGAGCGGGTTCTATTACTGCTGGTGGAAGAACGGAATGGTTAGATAATTCTTCTTTTACATATTCAGTAACAGCTGGGGCAAGTGGAAGCGTTGATTTAAGGGCGTCTGGTGTTGCAGCGGATTATAAAACTGAAGCTGATACACCTGTAACTGCTAGTGCATCAGTAAAAATAGCTTCAAATGGTCCTAACAATGGTGGTTCTACTAACAACGGTGGAAATACTAACACAGGAAATGGTGGAACAACAGATTCTGCTCCAACATTAAGTAATTTGGGAATTCGCCCAAATGATTTTAGTGGATTTAAGCCTGGTAAAAAAGAGTATTCAGTAACTGTTCCAGCTGATTGTACATCTATTGAAGTATATGCAAGTTCAAAAAATGGAACTGTTTCAGGTACTGGAACAAAAACACTAAAAAACGGAACTAATAGATTTGATGTTACAGTTACAAATGGCTCTAAAAAAACTACATATACAATTTTAGTTACAAAGAAAAGCGATGAAGATGGAGAAACACCTCCAAATACAATTGATGAAGAAAATCCAGATGAGACAATACAAGAGGGAATTGGTCTTGCTTCTCTTGAAATTGAAGGATATACATTAGATAAAGAATTTAAAACAGATGTATATGAATATACTGTTAAAGTTAATAAACAGCTTACATTAGAAGATTTAGAAGCAATAAAAGAAAAAGTAAAAGCAGTAGCAAATACCGAAAATGTTACAGTTGATATTGCTACGAATGTTTCAGAAGATAAGGTTTCGACAATTGTTATTACTGTAAAAGATGAAGAAAAAGAGTATGCTAAGTATGTTGTTACTTTTGAAGTTAAAAAAGAGAATACTAAAGTTGCTGGAATTATAAAGAACAATTCAAATAGTCCAACAATAGGAATGTTTGGATTAACAGAGGAACAGCAAATTTATGCTATTTTAGGTGGAATAGGAATTACAACATTTTTAGCTATTGTATTTGCTTGCGTCTCATATGCTAAGAGTAGACGTATTGCAGAATATGAAGAAGATGATGAATATGAAGAAGAAAATTCTGATTTTGAGAAAATGAATCAATATTATATTGGAATGGAAAATGCTAAAACAGAAGAAGAACCTACTTTAGATAGATCTAGTGAAATAACGAGTGAGCCTTCTATTGCTGAAACAATTGAAGATACTGCAACAAGTTTAAGAAAAACAAATGGATATAGAAAGTTATCTCGTGGAAGACGTTCTTATGGAAAACATTAATATTTAAACGGACTGTTATGGTCCGTTTTTTTTGTGTTAAATTTTTATTATTTTTTTATATATTAGGAAGTTCTAAGAAATTTTTTATCATGTAAAAAGTTTTTTATCATGTAAAAAGCAAAAGCAGAGACTTAGGGGAATCTCTGCTTTGCTTTTAATAATTTTTAGTATTTATATTATCACTTTTTATCTAATATTACATTTTATATATGGCTTATAATTTTGATAATCACGGGGCCACGGAGAAAATATCAAAATCAAAACTAAGGCATATTAAAACTCCTTTCTTTTGTGATTTTAGTTAATATTTATATTAACGCATAGCAAGACCATTTTTCTGAATATAAATAGCTAAAAATTATTATTATATATTTTAATTTGGGGAAGAATTGTATTAGGTAAAATACAATTGGTTAGAAATAAAATACGTTAATAAAATATTAACTATTGAGATTATACTATGTGTTTTTATAAATTGCAAGAAATTTCCATTGACAAAAATGGACAATAATCGTCAAATATGCTACGTTAAAAGAAAAAAGTAAAGTACGATACATGTTGAAAAAAAGCAATGATGTATGCTATAATTTATGCGTAACTTGGTAATGTGCTTTTGAAAGGAGCGTATGCGCATGAAGGAAATGACATTAAGAGAGTATTTGGAAGTTGCTTGTCCATATTTAGAATGTCACTTGGTTGGTAGAACACCAACTGAGGAAAAAGATTTTTTCAAACGGATAGCAGAGAAGTATGATCTTGAAAAGGTGTTCAGAGCAAAAGCAAATGAAGACATTTCTTGGTCGAATTTGGCTGAGAAAGAGGTTTTCTATTTCGTAGATGTTGTTAAAAATGGTCTACGTATTTCAAGAGTTGATCCAGAAATTAAGTTGTTGAAATTTGAATTTGGAAAAAAGGCAGTAATTAAGCTGATGGTTGATACCAAAACTGTTCATAGTTTCAAATAGAACTGCTGGTTCACTTGTGACGAGGAATGTACCTTCAATTTTTTGAGGGTACATTTTTTGTGTACAAATATTTAAAATAATAAATATAGCTTTTTAAACAAAACGTACATAAAATATACTTTGGGATTTTTACAATGTTTATATTGAAAAAATTTTCTTTTTGAGATATACTGACGGTGATGCAAAGGAGAAGTTATGAAAGAGAAAAAAACATTTATTTTAGCGGTTCCAACTTTGATTATATTTGTAGTTGTTGTTATTGGAATTTGTATTATTTTTTATAATAGAAATTTTAAGAAGATGACAAAAGATGATGTTAAAATTTTAGCTCAAAAAGTGGCAACTATTAATAATATTTCTTGCGAAGTGCTTACAGAAAGTAGTGAAGTTGAAATTGCTGGTACTATATCTGATTATAAGTTGTGTAATAACAAATTGGTTAGCAATGTTGATAATTTTAAGATGTATGATGATAAAAATGAAAAAACATTGTTACAAATAGATGAAAAGCAAAAGATAGTGTATCAGTATAAAGAGTATAACAGTGCGCTTGATGAGTTTGAAACGATGATATGCTCTGTTGCTAAGTTGCTAGAGAGTGAGGAATATCAGTATGAGTTTAAGAATTATGAGACTGTTAATGGAATAAAATGTGTTTCTTTTTCATTGTCAAATGATAGTATAGTATTTGATATTTGGTTGGATAAATCAACTGGAATGATTGTGAAGATGATTTGCCATTATATTGGAGATGGTAGCAATAGTATTGACACAACATTAAATTATAGATATCAGCTAAATAATGTTACAGATGAGGATGTTAAAAAACCTGACTTAACAGGTTATACAATTACAGAAATATAAGGTGTACAAATGAGGAGTGAAAAGTAATTTATGAATGGTTCAAATTATTTGGTTAAATTTTTATATGATGTAGATGTTTTGATATCTGAAATAAATAAGTTTAACAGTAAAAAACGTTTATATAAAGCCAATTCAGAAAAATTTGGAATAGAGTATGATGTTAGATTTTCAATTTCTCCAGATTATTTTATTAAATTGCGTGATTTTTTACAAAAGAAAATAGAACATGAGTGCTGTTATGATAGAAATATTGTTAATGTTAAGAGAGAATTTTCGAGGGAAGTTCCTTACATTAAAACAAAGATTCAAGAAGAGCTAATTAGGATTAATTATGTTCAAGAAAAAGAAATGAATAAAGTTGTAAGACAAGCTATTTATGATTCAAAGATAGAAAATGAAAATAAGATTATAAGCAGTTTAGATTGCGAGGATTCTTTGTGGGATAAATTTGTTGGTAGAGCAAAATATAGAAAGCTAGCTATAAAGAATCACGAGTTAAAAAAGAAAGTTATAGCTCAAGAATTTGAAAAAGATAACAATGAAAAAAAGACTATTTTTGAATTGGTTAATATGATTGAGAATGAAGAGACTAAAAGCGGTGAGCTTTTGTGTATACAAGATGAGATGATAAAATTTTTTATGATAGATAGAAATGTTATAAAAAGAGATTCAGCTTCTTCTTGGAAAGTGGCTAATATTGTGCCTACAGGATTTTTTAATCAAAGAGCTTATTATAGAATTCTTAATAAAAATTTAGAAGAAAAAAATGTGACTTTGAAAAATAGTTTAAAAGATTCTTCAAAAAATGGTTTGAGCGAATGTAGTTTTACTAAAGATGGATTAATGAGAATAAATGCAAAACTTGCGAAAATATTAAAAGGAAAAATGGTTATAGATTCATAGTAAAGGATGGAATAATGGAAGCAATTAAAAAATATTATACGAAGTATGAAGAGGTTATAAAATATTTATTTTGGGGAGTTATGACTACTGTTGTTAATTTTGCTACTTTTTATTTACTTATTACTATTATAGGAAGTGGTAAAGGTAGTTGGAATGCTTTATTTACTGATTTTAATAGGTATAGAGAGATTATTTCTGATATAGAAACATCAACTTTTATTGGAAATGTTTGCAATATTTCTGCAATTATAGTTTCAATACTTTTTGCTTATGTTACTAATAGGAGTTTTGTTTTTAAAGATAAGGCTCATGGTAAAAAAGCAATTATGAAAGAAATGACTTCATTTTTTGCTTGTAGAATTTTTACTATGGTTGTTGATACTGCAATTTATTGGATTGGATGTACAACTCTTAAGTTCCCAGCTTTGATAGTAAAGATGGTTAGCCAAGTAGTAGTTATAGTTTTAAATTATGTTTTTAGTAAGCTTATTGTTTTTAAGAAAAAAAGTACTGATAAATAAAAGTAGTAAATAGGAAAGAGTGTTTTTATGAATTTTTTTGTACCAAAGGAGTACGTTAGTGAAAATCAGATTGTTATAAAAGGTTCTGATGTTAATCATATAAAAAATGTTCTAAGACATTCAATTGGTGATGTTTTAGATATTGTTTCTGATAATGTTAAGTATTCTGCAAAAATTATTGAAATAAGTTCAGATTTTGTAAGATGCGAGATAGAAGATGTACATAAAGAAGATACAACTAATATTAAAATTACAATTTTTCAAGGTTTAGCTAAGGCTGATAAAATTGAATATATAATTCAAAAGTGCACAGAGCTTGGAGTGTATGAGATTGTACCTGTTGAGATGAAGCGTTGTGTAGTTAAACTTGATTCAAAAGATAAAGTTAAGAAAATTGATCGATGGAAGAAAATTGCGGAGGTTGCTGCAAAACAATCTCTTAGAAATGATATTTTAAGAGTTGAAAAGGTTTATTCTTTTGAAGACATGGAAAGTTGCTTGAAAAATTATGATTGCGTGATATTAGCTTATGAAAAAGAAAAGGATGTTACATTAAAAAGTTTTCTAAAGAAAATAAATTGTGATTCTTGCAATATAGCTGTTATTATTGGCCCAGAGGGCGGATTAGATGAGAGTGAAGTTGAAAGATTAGTTGGTCAAGGTGCGATATCTGTTACTCTTGGAAAAAGAATCTTGAGAACTGAAACTGCACCTGTTGCTATGTCTGCAATTATAATGTATGAGCTTGAATCATAATTAGTAAGAAAGGATTTAAGAATGGAATCAACAGATAAAGAAGTAGAAGTAAAAAAAAATATTATCAACAAGATTAAAGTCCCAAAGGAACAAAGAGAAAAAATTTATGTAAAAATTTTTAAAGAATTTGGTATAGCTATTTTAATTTTTATTTATTTTTTCTTTCTTAACTTAGGATATGTTAGAATTGAATCAAATATTTTTAAAGAAGATTTACATACATTTGCTGGAATTTTAGTAATTTCATCAATATTACTTTTTGAAAGTGCGTATAGAAAAGATAGTGATGATATAGCTATACATGGTGTAGAATTATTAATTGTAGCAATTCTTACTTTGTTTATGCCTTATATATATTTTTATAGAGGTGTTTCATTTAAGTTTTTATATTCGATATCTCCTATTTATATTGCATTTTATTTTTTAGTAAAATCGTTTATTATTTATAATATTGAAGTAAGAAAATATAGAGATAGCTTAAGTGATGTTAAAGAAATATTGACTAATAAAGAAAAGTCTTATTTAGATGAGGAAAATATAAAGAAGTTTGACGAAATAAAATTAGAAAACCAAGAGCGTGTTAAAAAGGCAAATACTAAAAAGAAAATGGCTAAGATGATAAATGATAATAGAAAAAGAGTTAGAAATGACAAAGATAAAAATATTAAAGAAAATGATCAAAAGAAGAATGAAAGTAAAGAAAAAGTTGAAGCTAAAGGTACTTCTTTTAAGAAAAGTACAGTAGGAAAAAGTTCTAACGAAAGTGCTGAAGAAAAAGTTGTAAAGAAGACATCTACCAAAACTAAGAAAACTACAATGACTACTACAAAAAAGAGAGGAAGACCAAGAAAAAATACAAAAAAAGATGTTAAGCCTCTTGCTACGGCAGGAAGAACTAAAAAGAAAGATGGAGATAGTAAAAATGATTAAAAGTATGACAGGCTTTGGAAGAGCTAGATTTGAGTGCGAAGGAAGAGAATACAGTGTTGAGATTAGATCTGTAAATCATAAATATAGTGATATTTCTATAAAAATGCCTAGACAGATTTCATATTTGGAGGAGAAAGTTAGAAAAGAAGTTTCTGCTAAAGTTTCTAGAGGAAAAATTGATATTTTTATTACTATGCAAGATTATAGTGAAAAAGGAAAAAATATTAAGATAAATAAGGAACTTGCTAAGATTTATATTTCACAATTAAGAGAATTAGCTGAGGAAACTGGAATTTCAGCTAACATTGATGTTATTGATATTTCAAAGTTTCCAGAGGTTTTAAGTATTTCTGATGAAGACAATGAAGAGCTTTATTGGAGCGAGTTATCACAGGTTTTGAATATTGCTTTAGATAACTTTGTTTCAATGAGAGAAGTTGAAGGAAGTAAAATATGTGAGGATTTAAAAGTTAGAATTGACCGTATTCAGAAAAAAGTTTCTGAGATTTCTTCGTATTCTGCTGGACTTGTGGACGAATATATAGTAAAATTAAAAGGAAGAGTAAAAGAACTAATGAATACAGATATTATAGATGAGAATAGATTAGCACAAGAAATTGTGATTTTTTCTGATAAGTCATCTATACAGGAAGAGCTAACAAGATTAAATAGTCATATATCTCAATTTTTGAGTTTAATTCAATCTGGTGCATCTCCAGTTGGTAAGAAATTTGATTTTATTATTCAGGAGATGAATAGAGAAGTTAATACTATTGGATCAAAGGCTAATAGTACGGATATTTCAAAATGTGTAATTGAATTAAAAACTGAAATTGAAGATGTTAGGGAACAAATTCAAAATATTGAGTAGAAAGGAAGATGCTTATGCAACTAATTAACATCGGTTTTGGAAATATAGTTTCTGCAAATAGAATAATCTCTATAGTGAGTCCTGAATCTGCACCAATAAAAAGATTGGTTCAAGAAGCAAAAGACTCAAAGATGGCAATTGATGCTACGTACGGAAGAAGAACAAGAGCTGTTATTATTATGGATTCGGGACATATTATTTTATCAGCTGTCCAACCAGAAACAGTAGCAGGTAGATTAGATAAAGATGTAGTTGAAGAATAGATTAATTTGTAAGGAGGCGTATTATTATGATGGTAAAACCTACAGTAAATGAATTACTAGAAAAAATAGATGATAGATATCGTTTAGTTCTAGTAACTTCAAAAAGAGCAAGACAATTAGCAGAAGGTGCTGAACCTTTAACTGATAAACATGAAGAAAGTTTTGTAACTCTTGCTGCGCAAGAAATTGCTGAGGGAAAAGTTACAGCAGTTGATGATGGAAATTCTGAGGATGATGACGAAGAAAATATTGATGAACCTGATATTGAAGCTAATATCGAAGTTGAAAATCCAACAAGAAAATAATTAAAAAATAGCGTATTTTGTTATGAATACGCTAATTTTTTCTATTATAAGAATAACTTGTATAAAATTTGCTTGCAATTTTATATATAAATAAGGATGCAAACTTAAAAAGTTATGATGAAAAAATGTTCTAATAGGAAAGTATTAAATAAAGGAGGAAGTGAAATGTTACTTATTTTATCTGGAGTTGCTGGCTCAGGAAAAGACACAATAAAAAAAGAATTAATTAAAAGAATGGAAAATGTTGAGTCATTGCCTTCTTATACTTCAAGACCACAAAGACCAGGGGATATTAATGGACAAACATATTGTTTTGTTACTAAAGAAGAATTCGAAAAAATGTTAGAAAATGGCGAATTTTATGAATATGATGTTCATCACAATAATTATTATGGTACTTCAAAGAAATTTTTAAATGATAAAATTGCTAGTGGTAAAATAATTGTTAAGGATATTGATGTTAATGGAACTGAGCATTTGAAAGAAATTTTAAAGAATGATACTAAAGTTGTTACTGTATTTTTAAAGGTTCCAAAGGAAGAGTTAAAAAGAAGACTTGAGAATAGAATTGATAAACCAGGTCCTGATGAGGTTAAGCTTAGACTTAATAGATTTGATTATGAAGAATCTAAAATTGGTTTATATGATTATGTTTTGAAAAATAATGATTTAGAGAAAACTGTTCAAATTATTATGACTATTATTGAAAATGAGGTTCGTTTAGAGATTGAAGGAAAATAGTTGGTTTAAATAGGATTTTTAGGGGACGTTGAAAATGACAAGTGTGTTAATTTCAACGTCTTTGTTAATGTTGATTGACTAAGAATAGAAAAAGTTTATGTAACAGTTCGTGATGGTTATTGGATGATGAGGTGCATGTCAAAAAGGACGTCCCCATGACATAGATGGTGAAGGGTGGTTAAAAAGAATATTCACACGATATTTTGCGATGATTGCTGAGGTTGAGGTGTATGCTTGAAAGAACGTTCCTATAACACTTTGCAATGGTTACATTTTTTTGTTATACTTACATGGGTAAAGGAGTTAATATATGTTTGCTTCAATTTTAATTAATACTAATGCAAAGGAATTGAATAGAGTTTTTGATTATGTGGTTCCAAAGGAGTACGAGAATGTGATTTCTGTTGGGGCTAGAGTTTTTGTGCCATTTGGTAAGGGTAAGAATTTGTCAGAGGGGTATGTTGTAGATTTGATTGATTCTTCTGAATTTGCTAATAAGGAGATTGCGAGTATAGAGGACTCTATTTTAACAGAGGATAATGTGGAACTTGCTAAATTGATGGCTCAGAAGTATTTTTGTAATGTTGCAGATTGTATTAAATTAATGTTACCTCCAGGTGCTTCAAAAAAGGATTTGGATAAAAGGGTTAAAGATAAGACTGCTAGATTTGTTTATTTAAATAAAGAAAAAAATGAGATAAGATTTGATATAGATAATAATATTAAGAGCGATAAGCATAAAAAATTGTTGGAGTTTTTGCTTGAAAATGATGGGTTTGATGTTACAGATTTAGAGACTATTACTGAAGTTAGTAAGGGGATAATGAAGACCTTAGAGAAAAATGGTTATATAAAATTTGTTTATGAAAAGGTAAATAGAAATCCGTTTGCTCATAAAAATATTGAAAGAGATTCTAAGCTTGAACTTAATGATGAACAACAATCGGTTTATGATCAGGTTGAGTTTATGATTGAAAATGAAGAGTTTGCGGAGTTTTTATTGAAAGGAATTACTGGTTCTGGAAAGACAGAAGTGTATTTACAAGTTATTGAAAAGGCTTTGAGTATGGGAAAAAGGGCAATGGTGCTTGTTCCAGAGATTTCTCTTACACCTCAAATTGTTGATAGGTTTTTAGCTAGATTTGGTGATTGTGTTGCTGTTTTGCATAGCAAATTGTCAGATGGTGAGAGGTTTGATGAGTGGAATAAAATTAAAAATGGTGAGGCTAAAATTATAATTGGCGCTCGTTCAGCTATTTTTGCTCCTATAGAAAATTTAGGGATAATTATTATTGATGAAGAGCATGATAATTCATATAAATCTGATATGATACCACGTTATCATGCAAAAGATATTGCGAGATTTATTGCTAAAAAAAATAATATCCCTTTGATTTTAGGAAGTGCTACCCCTGATATTTGTGATTATTATAAGGCTTTGAATCATGATAAGGAACTTGTTGAACTTACGAAACGTGCTAATAATGCTAGTTTGCCTAATATTGAAATTGTTGATATGAGGCAGGAGTTGGCTGTCCGGAAATAGGTCAATGTTTAGCTTGAAGTTGCAAGAAAAATTAGCTGAAAATTTGAAAAACAAAATGCAGACAATTTTATTTATAAATAGAAGAGGTTTTTCAACATTTGTTATGTGTAGGGATTGTGGTTATGTTGTTAAATGTCCTAATTGTAATATTGCACTAACATATCATAGTTTTGGAAATATGCTTAAATGCCATTATTGCGGACATGAGCAACCAGTTTTGAAAGTATGTCCAGAGTGTGGTAGTTCTAAAATAAAATATTTTGGAACTGGTACTCAAAAGGTTGAGAGTGAAATTTCGAAGTTATTTCCAGAGGCATCTACGATTAGAATGGATATAGATACTGTTAGTAAAAAGAATTCACATGAGAATATTTTAAGTAAATTTAAAAATGAGAATATAGATATTTTAATTGGAACACAGATGATTGTTAAGGGACATCATTTTCCAAATGTTACTTTGGTTGGTGTTATTGCTGCTGATGGTACTCTTAATATTGGTGATTATCGTGCAGAGGAACGTACATTCCAGACTATTACTCAAGTTGCTGGTAGAGCTGGTAGAGGAGAACAAAAAGGTGATGTTATTGTTCAGACTTATAATCCAGATAATTATGCTATTGTTTGTAGCAAAAATCAGGATTATGAAAAATTTTATGATGGTGAGATCATGCTTAGAAAAAGGTTGAATTATCCGCCTTTCTGCGATATAATACTTATCAGGGTTAATGGAGAGAACTTGGAAAATGTTAAAAAAGTTTCGGCAAAATTGTATGAAGAATTGCTAAAAGAAAGAAATGAAAATTTACTGATTTATAAACCAGTTGCTTCACCTATTGATAAAATTCAGAATACATATAGATGGAGAATTATTATTAAAGGAAAGCTTAATAGAAAGGCAATTTATACGATAAATAGTGCTATAGGAAAATTAAAAAAGGTTAAAGATATTAATATAATTGTTGATACTAATCCAAGTAATATGATGTAGAAGAGGAGAGAATTAATATGGCAATACGTAGTTTAAGATATGAAGGAGACGAAATTTTAAAGAAAAATTCAAGAAAAATTGAAGTAATTGATGATAGAATAAAACAATTAGCCGAGGATATGTTTGATACTATGCATAAATTTGATGGATTAGGACTTGCTGGTGTTCAAGTTGGAGTTTTGAAAAGAATAATTGTTATTGATTTATATGATGATGTATCAAAATTTTGCTTAATCAATCCTGAAATAGTTGAAACTTCAAAAGAAACTGTCGAATTAGAGGAAGGATGTTTGAGCTATCCAAATCAATTCGGTAAAGTTGTAAGATTTGCTAAGGTAAAAGTTAAGGCTTTAGATTTAGATGGAAAAAAGGTTACACTTGAGGCTGAAGGACTTTTGGCACAAGCATTACAACATGAAATAGATCATTTAAATGGTCAAACTTTTAAAGAAAAGATTTTACCAGGAACATTTGAAATTATTACACCTCAAGAAGATGAGAGAAGATAATTATAAAGTTTGAAAGGAGATTTTTTAATGAAGATTGTTTTTATGGGAACTCCTGATTTTGCTAGGGATTCATTAAAGGCTGTTGTTGAGGCTGGACATGAAGTAGCTCTTGTTGTTACAAATCCTGATAAACCAAAGGGAAGAGGTATGAAGCTTATTCCTTCTGATGTTAAAAAATATGCAATTGAACAAAATTTAGAGGTTGTTCAACCTGTTAAAGTGAGAAATAATCCAGAGTTTGTTGAACAATTAAAGAATATTAATCCTGATGTTATCTGTGTTGTGGCTTATGGAAAAATAATTCCTAAGGAGATATTAGATATTCCAAGATTGGGTTGTATTAATGTTCATGGTTCATTACTTCCAAAGTATAGAGGTGCTGCTCCAATTCAATGGGCTGTTTTAAATGGAGATAAGGAAACGGGTATAACTACAATGTTTATGGATGTTGGAATGGATACTGGTGATATGATAAATAAGGAAGTTGTACAGATTGGTGATGATGAAACTACTGGCGAACTTTGGGATAGATTATCTATTATTGGTGCTAATTTGCTTGTTAAAACTTTAGAAGATTTAGAAAATGGAACATATAAAAGAGAAAAACAGGGTGATGATTTTACTGTTGCTCCAATGATAAAAAAAGAGATGGCAAAAATTGATTGGGAAAATCAAACATCTAGTGAAATTAAAAATCTTGTTAGAGGTTTAAATCCTTTTATGGGTGCATTTTCATTTTTGAATGATAAGAAAATTAAAATTTGGAAAGTTGAAAAATTGAATGATAAATCTGAAAAAGAGCCTGGAACTGTATTGGTTTCTGATTCTAAAGCTGGATTAGTTATTGCCACAAATGATGGAGCTGTATCCGTTTTAGAAATTCAAGGTGAAAATTCTAAAAGAATGGGTATTTCAGATTATTTGAGAGGAAATAAAATTTTAGTTGATGAGAAATTCAAATAATGGTTGTAAAAAATTTGCTTAATTGATATACTATTAAAAGATTAAGGAGGATTTGCAAATGGATGAAGAAAAGGATTTAACAGAGGTTAATGTTGAAAATTCTGATGGAGAAGGAATTCGTATTGCAAATGATGTAATTGCAGCAATTGCAAATAAGTCAGCTTCAGAAGTTCCAGGAGTTTTTAGTATGTCTGGAGGAATTTCAGATGTTTTTGGAAAGAAAATGTCAAAAGGAATTAAAGTTGATGCTGATGAGAAAAATACTAAAATAGATGTAAACATCATAGTTGAATATGGTGTTAGAATTCCAGATATAGCATTTGAGATTCAAAATCGTGTAAAAAAGGCTGTTGAGTCAATGACTGGACTTGTTGTAACTGAGGTTAATGTGCATGTTCAAGGAGTTAATTTGCCTGATGAAGAAAATAATGAAAATTAATTTTACAGAAGAGGAGAGTAAAAATGAAATTAGTTGATAGATTTAGTATGATTGTTTTTTCAATTATTGTATTTATATTATCTGGATTCACAATATTGGTTAGCACAAATATTATAGATGTAGATATATTTAATAGTATGTTTGATTTGTTATCAGAAAATATTGTTCTTACAGTTTGTGCATGTATTTTATTATGTTTATGGTCAGTTTCAAATATTTTTTTTAGAAATGGTTCTAAAAATGAAAATGCCAATGGAGTTTTATTAGAAAATGCAAATGGTTCATTATTGATAACAAGAGAATCTATTTCTAATCTAGTTGAATCAGTTTTGAAAAAGAATGATGAAATAAAAGAGGCTAGTGTAAAAATTGAATTTGATGCTGATAAAGATGTTATTATAAATATTGTTGCTATTATTAAGGATAATGCAATAATTAAGGAAACATCTTCAAAATTGCAGGAAAACATTAAACTTGCAATTAAAAGGGCAACAGATTTAGAAGTAAGTAATGTTAATATTAAGATAAAAAATGTTGAGCAAGAGAAGAAAGTAACACCACAATAAAGGAGAGATTTCTATGGAAAAATTTCTACAATTCGTAATCGATAATAAGTATCCAATTATAGGATTTATTGTAGCGATAGTTTTAATTGCTACTGGATTATATAAATTAATAATTCCTATAGCTTTAATAATTTTTGGAATATATGGTGGAATATATTTTCAAAAGAATAAAGAAGAAGTAAAAGAAAAAATTAAAAATTTTATTGATAAATTATAAAAGGAGTAAGAGATGAACAGATCGTCAATGAGAGAACTTGCTTTTAAGGCAATGTATGGAATGGAAATTCAAAAGGAATATACAAAAGAGCAATTAGAGTTATTTTTAGAGGATAATGAAATAACTGATGAAGTTGCTGTAGAGTACATAACTTCTGTTTATGAAGGAATAGAAAAAAATAAAGAAGAGATATTGGATTTGATTTCAAAGAATTTAAAAAGAGATTGGACTATTGATAGAATTTCAAAAGTTAATTTGGCTATTTTAAAAATTGCTATTTATGAAATTAAATTTAATGAATTGCCATTTAAAGTTGTAATCAATGAAGCTGTTGAACTTGCAAAAAAATATGGAGATGAGGCTGCTCCTCTTTTTGTAAATGGTGTTCTTGCTAGTATAGTAAATTAAGATTTAAAAGATTATATTTAAAAAAGGCCTACTTTTTTGAATATAATTTTTTTGTATAATGGAAAGTTCTTCGAAATTTCTATTACATAAAAATAACAATATACAGAAATTTGCATTGCAAATTTCGCGTGCGAACAAAGATGCAAAAATGTTATAATCAGCGTAGATATTATAAATAGTCTGTTTTATGCGGAAAAGTCTATATGGAAAAAATAGCTATATAGATATACTGCTTTTTATAGAAATTTTATTTTATTAAATCCTAGTGCAGAAAGGTATGTAGTTATGAAAATTGAGCCAATATCAGTTTCAGATTTGAATAAATATATGAAAGATAAAGTAGCGAGTGATGAGTATTTAAAAAGTGTCTTTGTTAGAGGTGAAATATCTAATTTTAAGCATCATTATACTGGTCATATGTACTTTACTCTTAAAGATGAAAATTCATTAATAAAGTGTATTATGTTTAAATCATCAACTCTTACATTAAATTTTGTTCCAAAGGATGGAATGAAAGTTAATGTTTTAGGAAGTGTAGCTGTTTTTGAAAGAGATGGTGTTTATCAAATTTATTGCAAAGCTATGCAGCAAGATGGTGTGGGTGATTTATATGCTAAGTTTAAAGAGTTAAAAGATAAATTAGAAAAAGAAGGACTTTTTGATGAGGAACATAAAAAAAGAATTCCAATGATGCCTAAAGTTATTGGTGTTTTAACTTCTAATACAGGTGCAGTTATTAAAGACATAATAAATGTTTCAACTAGAAGAAATCCTAATTGTTATATTAGATTGTATTCAGTGCCTGTTCAAGGACCTGGAGCTGCGGAGAAAATCGCAGATGCTATTAGAGTAATGAATGAGAAGAAATTAGCAGACGTTCTTATTGTTGCAAGAGGTGGTGGATCACTTGAAGATTTGTGGCCTTTTAATGAAGAGATTGTTGCAAGAGCAATATATGATTCGGAACTTCCTATAATTTCGGCAGTTGGACATGAAACAGATTTTACAATTGCGGATTTTGTGGCAGATTTAAGAGCTCCAACGCCATCTGCTGCAGCTGAATTAGCTGTTACTGATATATTTGATTTAACAGATAGAATTGGATTGTATAAAAATAGATTACAAATTTTACTTAGAAAAAAAGTTGAAATATTAAGAATTAGATATGAAAAATGTATGAAGTCTAGAGTTTTTACAGAGCCTTCATATATGTTACAAGATAAGTATTTAAGAATTGATTCTATGGTAAAAGATTTAGAAAAGATTATAACTTCAAAAATGAAGGATTATAAATTAAAAACGGTTGAAAAAATAACTAAGCTTGATGCAATGAGTCCACTTAAAACATTGGCTAGAGGTTATAGTGTTGTTGAAGAAGATGGAAAACTTATTAAATCTGTAAAAGATGTTAAAAAAGATGATATAGTAAATATTAGATTGAGTGATGGAAAAGTTGATGCTAAAATAGTGTAGAGTAAATTAGAAGGGGAAATATACAATGAAAGATAAAAAAGATTTTGAACAAATGTTAGATGATTTAGAGGAGATTGTACAATCTTTAGAAAAAGATGATTTGAAATTAGATGAGTCTATTGCGAAATTTGAAGAAGGAATGAAGATTGCTAAAGAATGCAATAAAGAAATAGAGGAAGCTGAAAAGAAGATTACTATTTTGATTAATGAAAATGGAGAAATTAAAGAGGAAGACTTCAAAACAGAAGATTAATAAGTTGTAGGAGAATAATGATGAGTGATTTTTTAGAAAATAAATTTTTAATTGTTCCATTTATAGTGTGGTGTTGTATTCAATTATTTAAATTTATTACAGATTTAGTTATAAATAGAAAGCCAAATTTTAAAAGATTATTTGGCGCAGGTGGAATGCCAAGTTCTCATTCTGCAGTTGTTGCTACATTAACTACTTTAGTTGGAAAGGAATATGGATTGGGTAGTGCAATTTTTGCAGTTTCTTTTGTGTTTTCTTTGATTGTTATGTATGATGCTGCGGGAGTTAGAAGAGCTGCTGGTAAACAGGCTACTATATTAAATAAGTTAGTTGAAAATTATCCAAACTCAAATGTAATTGTAACTGAAAAATTGGTTGAAGTATTGGGACATACACCTTTTCAAGTTTTGGTTGGCGCAGTTATTGGAATATTAGTTGGAACATTATATGGTATTTTTTAATTGATACAAGATATGAATGAAAGGAATGTGAAAAATATGAATGATATTGAAATTGCAAGAAGTGTAACACCTAGAAAGATTATAGATATTGCGAAGAAATTAGAGATTTCTGATGAGTATATTGAACAATATGGAAAATATAAAGCTAAAATCTCAAATAAAGCGATGAGTGATTTGAATGAAAGAAAAAATGCTAAATTAGTTTTAGTTACAGCAATTAATCCTACTCCTTTAGGGGAAGGAAAAACAACTATATCTATAGGTTTAGCTGATGCATTAAATAAACTTGATAAAAAAGCTGTACTTGCACTTAGAGAGCCATCTTTAGGACCTGTTTTCGGAATAAAAGGTGGAGCTACAGGTGGAGGATATGCACAAGTTATTCCTATGGAAGATATTAACCTTCATTTCACAGGTGATATTCATGCAATTACTTCTGCAAATAATTTGTTATCTGCAATGATCGATAATCATTTATATTTTGGTAATAAATTAAATATAAAGACTGTTACATGGAAAAGATGTGTTGACTTAAATGATAGAGCTTTAAGAAAAGTTAAAGTTGGTCTTTCTGAAGAAAAGAGAATGGTGCCAAGAGAAGATGGCTTTGATATAAGTGTTGCTTCAGAAATTATGGCGATTTTCTGTTTAGCAAAAGATTTAGATGATTTAAAAAGAAGACTTGGAAATATAATTATAGGATATAACTATGATGATGAACCTGTTTTTGCTAGTGATTTAAAGGCTGAAGGTGCGATGACAGTTTTACTTAAAGATGCGTTTAATCCTAATTTAGTTCAAACTTTAGAAGGAAATCCTGCTATTATTCATGGTGGACCTTTTGCAAATATTGCACATGGATGCAATAGTGTTGTTGCAACTAAAATGGCAATGAAATTAGGAGATTATGTTGTTACAGAAGCTGGTTTTGGAGCTGATTTAGGAGCTGAGAAATTTTTTGATATAAAATGTAGAAAATCAGGATTAACACCAAATTGTGTTGTTTGTGTTGCTACTATTAAAGCTTTGAAATATCATGGTGGACAGGATGTTAAAGATGTTGTAAATGAAAATTTAGAATGTTTAGACAATGGAATAGGAAACTTATTAAAGCATGTAGATAATATAAAAAATAAATTTAAAGTACCAGTTGTTGTTGCAATTAATAGATATAATCAAGATACAGAAAATGAAATATCTTTATTACAACAAAGATTAAATGAAGCTGGAGTTAAGATGAGTTTAACTGAGGTATGGGCTAAAGGTTCAGAGGGCGCAATTGATTTAGCAAATAAGGTTATAGAAGAATCAGAAGAAAAAAATGATTTTGAATTCATGTATTCTTTAAATGAAACAATTGAGCAGAAGATTAAAGATGTCGCACAAAAAATATATGGTGCTCAAGATGTTGAATTTTCTGATGAAGCAAAAGCTGAGATTGCAAGAATTGAAAAATTGGGCTATTCAAATTATCCAGTATGTATTGCAAAAACTCAATATTCTTTTTCAGATGATGCTAAAAACTTGCAATGTAAGGAACCATTTAATATTCATGTTAGAGAGATTAATTTGAAAAATGGAGCTGAATTTATTGTAGCTATTACTGGAAAAATATTTACAATGCCAGGACTTCCAGAAGTTCCATCTGCTGAAAAAATTGGTCTTGATGATTATGAAAATATTGTTGGATTATTTTAAAAATTATATAAAAAATAGGAATAAACAAATTTTCTTGAGTAATACTATATGTAGGAGATTATGGTATGAAAAAGAAAATTTGTTTTATTTTATTAATTATTATTTGTATAACAACTACCGCATTAACAGTATTGGCAACATCTAGGAGGGGTTCTAGTGGTAGCGAAGTTAGGAAAATACAAGAGAAACTTAAAAGATGGGGATATTATTCTGGTAGTGTTGATGGGATTTATGGAAGTGGAACTGAAAGTGCAGTTAAGAAGTTTCAAAAGGCTAATGGATTAAAAGCAGATGGAATAGCTGGAAAAGCAACATTAAACGCTATGGGAATATCATCATCGAATTCTAGTTCGAGTTCTGGTGGAAACAATAGTAATGATTTGAATTTACTTAGTAGGGTTGTGTATTCAGAAGCCAGAGGTGAGCCGTATGTTGGACAGGTTGCAGTTGCTGCGATTGTTTTAAATAGAGTTTCTCATTCGTCGTTTCCTAATTCAGTAGCTGGTGTTGTGTATCAGTCTGGTGCTTTTGATGCTGTTTCAGATGGGCAGATTAATTTAACTCCAGATTCAACGGCTAGAAAGGCAGCTCAGGATGCTATAAATGGTTGGGATCCAACGTATGGCTGTATTTATTATTTTAATCCAAGTACTGCTACTAGTAAGTGGATTTGGTCTAGACCTCAGGTGCTGACGATTGGGAAGCATATTTTTTGTCGATAAAAAATTTTTATATTATATTAAATTCAAAAAAACATATTAATTTTTTCACATCTTGCTGGCGCATTCTTCGTTTCGCTTGTTCCCTGCGGATGATTTAAAAATTTTTATATTAAATTCAAAAAAACATATTAATTTTTTCACATCTTGCTGTCGCATTCTTCGAAATTTGAAAATAAAAATTCAGATTTTTATTTTCAATACGGGTAGAATGCTTCAATCGAGCTTCACTTCGTTTCGCTTGTTCCCTGCGCGATGGTTCAAAAATTAATATGTTTTTTTGAATTTTGTGCTACAATGAAATTGGCTGAATAATTGACAAAGGTTAGTGTTTTTTGATAATATTATTGTGATAAATAATAAAAATTGTTTAGCGATTTTAAGATAGATTGGAGAGAAGATGAACGTTTATCCGAGTCTTTATTTAGATAGTGTAAAGAATATTAATCCTATGTTATTGAAGAAGAATAATATTAAAGGACTTATTTTAGATGTTGATAATACTCTTATTGATTATTATAGAAATTTGGTTGAAGGTGCTGAGAAGTGGTGCGAGGAGCTTAAGAATGAGGGAATAAAGTGTATTATTTTATCTAATAGTAATAAAAAAAGAAAAGTTGAAGAAGTGGCTGAGAAGCTAAATATTGATTATATTATGTTTGCTAAAAAGCCGTTAAAATCTGGCTTTAAGCGTGCTCTTAGTAAATTAGAACTTAAACCTGAAGAGGTTGCGGTTGTGGGAGATCAGTTATTTACAGATGTAATTGGTGCTAAAAGAATGAATATGTTTTCAATTTTGGTTAAGCAAGTGGGTGAAAAGGATATATTTATTACTAAATTGAAAAGGCCAATAGAAAATGCAATTATAAAAAAATATTTGGAGAAGGGTAAAAAATAAAATGTATTTTAATGATATACATATTTTAATATATTTAGTAGTTGGATTACTTGGATGCGTTGTTGGACAGGTAATTGGTTTAGTAAATGAGAGATTAATGAATCATGAGAGAATAATAGAAGAAGGTTCTTTAAGAAAATTTAAAAAAGAATTTATTCCGCATTATGGTTTAATGACAGTTATGTTTATTTTATATGATATTGTTTTATATGTGTGGGGAATAGATAGAGAGAATTGGTATGCTAATGTTAAATTAGTTAGTTATTTTATATTATTACCATTGTTAGTTTCAGCTTTTGTGATTGATTGGAAGAAACAAATAATTCCTAATAGATTGGTTTTAACAATTTTTGAAGTTGGGTTACTTGTAACTTTCTATGAAGGAATTGTTAGTCCAACAGGGATGACTTTAGCTTTGAATAGATTTGAAGGAATGTTTGCTGGTGCAGGTATTTTCTTGTTGATAACACTAATTGGTGGACTTATTGCTGGAAGAGAAGCTATGGGAATGGGCGATGTAAAATTAATGGGAGCTATGGGATTATTTTTTGGATTAAGAAGTATTATTTCTATTTCTGTTTTATCATTTTTAATTGGTGCTGTAGCTAGTATATTTTTATTGGTTTCTAAAATTAAGAAAACAGATGAATACATACCATTTGGACCATTTATTGTTGTTTCTGCAATGCTTGCAATGGTTATTCCAGAAGAAGCTTTGTTTGGATGGTTATGGGTTTTCTTTTCAGGACAATGGTTTATAAATTTGATTAAATAAAATAAATTTTGGGGAGGATACTATTATGAATATTAAAATCAAATGGCTAAGAGATATTTTAAAAACACAAAATTTGCAAGGTATGATAGTATCAAATCCTGTTAATATTAAGTATTTAACAGGAATAGAGGCTGAAGGAGTTTTTTTAATTACTTTAAAGGAAAACTTTTTTATAACAGATAGTAGATATGTTGAAGCGGTTAATACTATTTTGACAATCGAAGATGAGATTCTAGTTCATGATAAAAAGAATTTAAGTAGAGAAGATTATGCTTCATTTTTTATGTTTTGCGAAAATGTTGGATTTGAAGAAAATTATGTTACTTACGCTCAATATAAAGATTTACTTCAAAGATATAGAGTTAATTTAGTTGAGACAGAGCATATAATTGAAGCTCAACGTGTTATTAAAGATGAAAAAGAAATTAAGTATATTGAAAAAGCTTGTGAGATTACAGATAAATGTTTTGAATATTTACAATCATTTATTAAAATTGGAATGACAGAAAAAGAAATTGCTTTTGAAATAGAAAGATTTTATAAAACTAATGGGGCAGATGATGTTTCTTTTGAACCGATTGTTGCTTCTGGACATAATTCTTCAATGCCACATGCTGTACCAGGTACAAGAAAGATAAAAGATGGTGACATTATATTAATTGATATGGGATGTAAATATCAAGGATATTGTTCTGATATGACTAGGATGCTTTTTGTTAATTATATGGAAGATGAGTTTAAAGAGCCTTATGAGATTTGCTTAAAAAACAATGAAATGTCAGAAAAAGAAATAAGAGATGGTAGAAACATGAAAGCTATTGCACAAAATTCAAATAATGATTTGAAGCAAAACGGATTCGTTCCATTACACTCACTTGGACATGGAGTTGGATTAGATATTCATGAAGAGCCTTTCTTTGGAATTGTATATGATCAGCCTTTAAAAGAGAACATGGTTGTTACGGTTGAACCTGGAGTATATAAGCCTGGACAGTTTGGAATTAGAATTGAAGATACTGTACTTGTTACTAAACTTGGTTGTCAAAAGTTAACTAGATCACCAAAAGAGCCTACAATTATTCGTGGATAATTGGTGATAAAAAATACAATAATATAGAAAAAATGTCGCAAACACTTGATTTTATGCATAAAATATAGTAATATATTAAAAGACTTTAATAAGAAATATAATAAAAGATTATGTTTAAATATAAATAAGGAGGAATTAACAATGGCAGATGTATACATGGCAGGAGATTTAAGAAACGGAACTACATTCGAAATGGATGGTTCTGTATATAAAGTTGTTGAGTTTCAACACGTAAAACCAGGAAAAGGAGCTGCATTTGTTAGAACAAAATTAAAAAATGTAATCAATGGATCAGTTTTAGAAAAAACTTTCAATCCATCTGAAAAATTACAAGGTGCAGAAATTGAAAAAAGAGATATGCAATATCTTTACAATGATGAAGATTTATATTATTTCATGGATAATGAAACATATGAGCAAATCCCTCTTAACAAAGAACAATTAGGTGATGCTTTAAAATTTATTAAAGAAAACATGAATTGTAAAATACTTTCTTTTAAAGGTAAAGTATTTGCTGTTGAACCACCAATGTTTGTTGAGTTAGAAGTTACATATACTGAACCTGGATTTAGTGGAAATACAACAACAACTTCTGGAAAACCAGCTACACTTGAAAATGGATATGAAATATCAGTACCTTTATTTGTTAATATTGGTGATGTAATAAGAATCGATACTAGAACTGGTGAGTACATGGAAAGAATTTAGTCAAAAGGAGACTTAAATTAGTGTCAGATTTAGAAAAGCAATATCAAAAAATGATTGAGACTTTGGAAAATTCAATTAAAGATAAAGATGAATTAATGAAAGCAAAAGAACAACTAGATGATATTGTATCCATTGTTGTTGATGATTGTAATGAGATAATGGATAGATATGATGAGAGAATTAAAAAAATTCAAGATAAAAATAGTGAATATGAAACTAGAATTACAATTTTAGAAGAAAAACTAAGATATTTTGAAAAGATGGTTGAAAGCGAAGATTATGATTTCTTTATTACTTGTCCTTATTGTGGATTTGAATTTCAAACTGATTATGACGATGAGGTTGATGAAATTGAATGCCCAGAGTGTGGCCAGATTTTTGATATAGAATGGGACGATGATGATTCAGATGATTCGCTAAATGATAATTAAAAATAATTTAATGGATTGACGGCTTTGCCGTCTTTTTTTATTGTTAAATGAAGATGACATCCTGTTGTAGCTCCGTTTGTTGGATTTCCGTTTGGAATCTTTATATGGATTTCCAATTACGTTATAAACATTTTTAGGGCCGACATGTGCGACTATTGTGTTTGAAGTTATATATTGACCTGTTGAATATAAGTAATTAGGGGATATGTGACAATATGATGCTGAGATGGCGCCATTTTCAATAGTTAAGGTATATCCACCAGCTCCTTTAAAACCTGTGAAGGTTACTTTACCTGGAAAACATGAATATATTGGTGTTCCTTCGGTTGCAGCTATATCTATTCCTGAGTGAGATGAGGATGCACCAGATGTTGGAGAGGTTCTTTTTCCGAATGGAGAGGTTATGTTATGGTTCCCTGGCAGTGGCCAATTAAATTGGTTAGAGGAGATAGGAACGTATTCTTGTTCTGAGTTATATGGGTATTTGATTATAAAAAATGATATGAAAATTAGTATTAATGTGATGAATGAAAAATATTTTAGGAATGAATTGAACATTGTATTTTTTTTTATGTAATATTAGATAAAATGATAATTTAATATGGAAATAAAAATTATGCAACCTGAATACCTGTGTCTATAATTTCTTTTATGAATGGAGTAGAGATATTTATATAATCTTCTGTTTTTATTGGATGAGGTTCTATTCTTGCATCTATATCCCATGTCATTCCCATTAGGATAGCCATGCAATCATAAATGTCATCAAAGTCGTCAGAAACAATTGCAATGTCTATGTCGCTATTTTCGTTTTCTGTTCCTTTAGCGTAAGAGCCAAATAATATAATTGCTGTAATATTATATTGCTTTTTAATTTCTTTTATGAATTGGTTAATACTATCTACAATATTTTTATTTATTGTTCTTTCAACCATTTTCGAACCTCCGTAATATTTTTTACTTGTTTGGACGTATATGAATCTGTGCATTTTTTATTAAAGCTTTTTTTATAATCATCATATCTTGCGCTTATATTAAATGTGTTTATGATTTGTATTTTTTCTTGTATATGAGTTGGTATTTTTAAATGAGCTTTTTGAGAAAGTAATATTAAGTTATGTATTTTAGGTGCTATTGGGTTTTGGGGATTATTTCTTGCATATAACCCTTTTAATAATTTTTCAATTACTAAATGTCCAATAAATAAGCACCAAGTGTTTCTTTTATTAGTATATAATATTTTCATGGTTTTATAGTCATTATTTGAACTTTCAAACCAATATTGAATTAAATCGTTGTTATTTATATATGTTCCTCGCTTTCTATTGTATCATTAAAATAATTTTTTTACTATATTTTAGTAGTAATATTTTTGGAAAAATTATATTTTGTATATTATTGACAAAACATTTTTTTCTATTGATATTTAAAAGTACTTTTAGTATAATTTAAGGCGAATGTGAAGAAGGAGAAAAAATTTTATGAAAAAAGTTGTTTGTAGTTTATTAATTATGTTTATATTTTTTTCAGAATTTACAGTTTGTTTTGGTGCAACAAACGAGGTTGTATTATCAAATGATGTAGAGGTAAATGAGAAAAAATCTATAGAAGAAAATATTGATAGCAAAAATTTAGTTGAAAACGAAACAGAGATGGTTAGTAATGAAATTAAGGATAAAGAGAAGATAGAGAATACTATTGATGGCAATAATGAAAAGAATAATGAAGATTCTTATAAGGCCGAAGAAAGTGAAGCGAATAGTAATGAGAATGCAAATGAAGTTGTTCAATCAATTCGAACTCAAAGTGTAGGTGAATCTGATAAGAGATTAGTTGAGATTGATGGCGTTTGGCGTATGGTGATAGATGATGAGATTGTTTATGATTATACAGGTATTGGTAAAAATGAAAATGGTATGTGGTATATGGAAAATGGAGAAATTTCATATAAATATATTGGAACATGGTTTGAGGGTGAAGAAGCTTATGCAATTAAAAACGGTTGTGTAATTGCAGTAATTTCAAAAGATTTTACGGGATTAATGTGGTTAGATGACTGGAGAATGATAATAAATGGAAAAATTGATTATAATTATACAGGTATAGGAACAAATAAAAATGGTACATGGTATTTAGAAGATGGAAAGATAACTTATAATTATAGTGGTACATACTATGATGGAAAGAAGACTTTTATAATAAAAAATAGTGGTGTAATTAAAGAAATTCCAGAAGATTTTACAGGATTAATGTGGTTAGATGACTGGAGAATGGTTATAAACGGAAAAGTTGATTATGAGTATACAGGTTTAGGAGAAAATAAAAATGGAATATGGTATTTGGAAAATGGAAAAATAACATATACATATACTGGAGAATATGAAGATGAAGATGGAACTGTTTATAAAATAGAGGAAAGTAGATTTGCGGGAGTAATTGGAAGACAAGGATATTTTGGAAAAATGAGTTTGGAACAACCAGTACAAGGAAGTAAATATATTTCAGATTCATTGATTGTCTCAGGTTGGGCATTATCTTCTGAATTAAATGATAAAATTTTAGTGTATATTGATGGAAAATATATTGGTGAAGCATCTAGAGAAAATAGGCAAGACATATTAGATGAATATAGTGAAGAGTTTGGAAATATGTACAATACAGAACTACCTGGATATGTATATGATTTAACTGGATATGGACTACCAGTAGGTTATCATATAATACGAATTGAAGATGTTACTGCAGATGGCAGTGTAGTAATTCAATCTAGAGAGATAGGATTTTCTATTATGGCTCTTTCTAAATCATATGGGATTGATGTTTCACATTATCAAGGAGAAATAGATTGGGAAGCAGTAAAAAATAGTGGTGTTACATTTGCAATATTAAAGATAGGCGAGTACTGGACTAATAGTAAAAGAATTGTATATGATCAATTTTTTGAGAAAAACTATCAAGCTTGTAAAAGATTAGGTATAGCAGTAGGTGGATATTTCTATTCTTATGCTTTCAATAGAGATGAAGGAAATGAAGAAGCTGATATTTGTTTATCATTAATTAAGAATAAAATATTTGAACTACCTATATTTATAGATGTAGAAGATAAAGCTATAAAAAATGCGGTTGCAAATGGTAAAACTGATGTAGCTAATGTTACTGATGCGTCTTTAGCTTTTTGCGAAAAAATAGTAAGTGCTGGACATCAAGCAGGTGTTTATGCGAGTAGGGACTTTTTCTATAATTATTTTAATATTCCTTTAATTGAAAAGTATTGGATATGGGTTGCCCATTATACATCGGATCAAACTAATTATACAGGAAAATATAATTTTTGGCAGGCTACAAGTGAGGGAAGTGTACCAGGTATTAATGGAAATGTTGATATAGATTGGTTTTATAAGAGATAAATAAAAAAATAGCAACTATGGTATAGTTGCTATTTTTTTGGCAGGGGTAGAAGGATTCGAACCCTCACAGGCGGTTTTGGAGACCGATGTGCTACCATTAACACTATACCC
>USQZ01000002.1 GCA_900556975.1 uncultured Clostridium sp.
TTAATGAAAAGGACAAGCTCTTAAACTTGGAAATTGATGAAGAGATAGATCATCATAAGGCTGAAATTTTAAGGAGGAATGCAGATTATGAAATTCAAAGACGTAATCCTAAAAGAGTTATTCTTGATTTTAATAACGTTTATTTTATGGATAGTGCCGGAATCGGAATGGTTATAGGAAGATATAAAACTGCATCGATGGTTGGGGCTAAACTTGAAATGAAAAATGTAAGAAAAAACATACGAAAGATATTTGAGATGACAGGGGTATTAAAAATAATTCCAATAATAGAGGAGGAAGAAAAAAGTGAAAAAACAATATGAAAATGAGATGAGTCTTGAATTTTTAAGTAAATCTTGTAATGAGTCATTTGCAAGGGTTACAGTCGCTGCATTTGCATCACAATTGGATCCTACAATTGAAGAGATTTCTGACATAAAAACTGCGGTTTCTGAAATTGTTACGAATGCAATAATACATGCATATGAATCAACGGAAGAAATTATAAAGATACATAGTTATATTCAAGAAGGGTGCATAACAATAGAAATTTCAGATACAGGAAAAGGAATTGAAGATGTTGAAATGGCGAGAAAGCCTTTATATACATCAAAAGCAGAGTTAGAAAGGTCTGGAATGGGATTTACAATAGTTGAAACTTTTATGGACGATTTAAAAGTTGAGTCAATTTTAGGTTTAGGAACAAAAGTTACTATGAAAAAAATCATAAGAAGAGATCAAAATTTATTAGAGGGTTAGGAGAATTAATTTTGCATGAAACTACAATAGAAGAAATCCTAGAAGCACAGAGCGGAAACCAGGAAATGTTAAATGATATTGTAGAAAATAATTCAAGATTAATATGGAGTATTGTAAAAAGATTTAAAAATAATAAGTATGAAACAGATGATTTGTTTCAAATAGGTGCAATGGGATTAGTTAAATCAATAAAAAGGTTTAATAATCAATATAATGTTAAGCTTTCAACTTTTGCAGTTCCATATATTATAGGAGAAATAAAAAGATATCTCCGAGATGATGGAATGGTAAAGGTTAGTAGAAGTTTAAAAGAATTGAATATTAAAATTGAAATGCTAAGAAAACAGTATGAGAAGTTAGGAAAAGAATTGAGTATTAATGAAATTGAAAAAGAATTAAAGGAAAGTAAAGAAAATATTTTATTGGCATTGGAGGCAAATAAGGAAATTAAATCAATTGATGAGGAATTTGAGGATAGTAATGAGAATATATTATTTAATAAAGTAAAAGTAGAAAGTTATGAGGAAGATACGATTAAGAAAATAATATTAAAACAAGAACTTGAAAAGCTAGATGAAAAGGAGAGAAATATTATAATCTTAAGGTATTTTTACAATAAAACACAGAGTCAAATTGCGAGTCAATATGGAATAAGCCAGGTGCAAGTGTCGAGAATTGAAAAGAGAGTTTTATTAAAAATGAGAGAAAACATAAAGGAGAAAATGTGAAAAGTATAACTGAGAAAATAAAAAAACATTATACATTATTTTTTTTCTTATCTACCGTGCGGAGCTTTTGTCTTACTTCCAATGTGGTTTACACAAGAATTTCAAATAAATGATGATACTAAAAAAATAGAAATTAATGTTGAAAAACCGACGTTGGATTTTAGTGTTAGATATAAAGATATTAATTTATTACATAATAATGATAACGTGATAGAAACATTAAATATAGAAGATTATCTAGTTAATGTTGTAGCAGCTGAAATGCCTGTAGATTATGAAGAGGAAGCGCTGAAAGCACAAGCTACAGTTGCAAGAACATATACTTTATATCAAATAGAAAATGGACACAAGCATGCTAATGCAGATATTTGTGATAGTAGTACATGTTGTCAAGCATGGATTTCTAAGGAAAATAGATTTGAAAAATGGGATGGAAATAAAGAAGAAAAATGGAATAAATTAAAAGAAGCAGTCTATTCAACAGCAGGCGAAATTATAACATATGAAGGAAAACCAATAGATGCTTTTTTTCATTCTAATAGTGGAGGAACTACTGAGATTCCGGTTAATGTTTGGGGTGGAAGTGATTTCCCATATTTGCAAGTTGTAGAAACAAGTGGAGAGGACGAATACAATCAATATTATTCAGAAAAAGAATACACTAAAAGTGAATTAGAAGAAAAAATGAAATCGAGTTATGACGATTTTCAAATAGATTGGAGTCAAGCAGATTGTATACAAATATTAGAATATACAGAAAGTTCGAGAATAAAAACAATTAAAATTGGTAATAAGAATATATCAGGTGTAGAGGCACGAAAAATTTTTGAATTAAAATCATCAAATTTTACTTTTGAAGTTACAGAAGATAAGGTTAAATTTAAAGTAATAGGATATGGACATGGGGTTGGATTAAGTCAAACAGGAAGCAATACTTTAGCTAAAGAAGGAAAAAATTATAAAGAAATAATTGAACATTTTTTTAAGAATATACAAATAGAAAATATAAAAAATAATTAGATTCTGCATGCACTTCTGTATAAATAATTAAAACATGGAAATACTTGTAATAAATAAAGATATATAGGAGGAACATATGAGTAGAGGAAAAAGATACACAAGCAAATCTTTAAGTAGAGAAAAAATTTATTATATACTTGGAGTATGCGCATTAACAGTTTTACTAATTTTTATATTTGCGTTATCAGGTTATAAGAGCAAAAAAGATGCAGATGCAAGAATTGCACAAATGGAGGAATCTGGCGGAAGTGATGCTACAATGGTAAGTTCAACAGAAGATAAAACAATAAATGAAGTAAAAAATGAATCTAATACAACTCAAACAGAAAAAGTAGCTATAAATACATCTATCCTTAACACCACTCAACCAACAAATACAGCAAAAACAGAAAGTCAGCCAGTAGTTGAAGAGAAAAAGGTTGAAGAGCCTAAAGTAGTAGAGCTACATTTTTCTGTACCTGTTCAAGGCGAAATTGCAAAAGATTTTTCAGATTCAAATTTAACATATTCTGAAACACTTCAAGAATGGACAGTTCATTTAGGAATAGATATAAAGGCAGATAAAGGAAGTTCTGTTGTTGCTTCAGAAGCGGGAACTGTAGAATCTATAAAAAATGATCCGAGATATGGATTAACAGTAACAATTGCACATGCAAATGGATTTAAATCAATATATTCTAATCTTCAAACAGCTGAATTTGTTTCAGAGGGACAAACTGTTGAGAAAGGAAAAATTATTGGTTCTGTAGGAGATAACGCAGCTTTTGAAATTGCTGATGAACCGCATTTGCATTTTGAAATGACAAAAGATGATATGAATGTAAACCCAACAGCATATTGGGAAAAATAAGACGTATAACTAAAAATTATACGTCTTATTATACTGCTCTGACAAAGTATATAAAAATATTTTGTTCAAGAGTCTTTTCTTTTTTTTTAAATTAAAATATATGCATTTTGAAAAAATGGACGAAAATGTATTTTTTGTCAAAATAATTTTCTTTTTCTAATCTAGCTTTTTCTTTTTAAGAAATTTTATAAAGATTACTAAATAAACAATTCCAATGATATAGCCAACCAAAACATCTGTAACATAGTGAACTCCTAAATAAATTCTACTAATTCCAACAAATAATATAATAGCTGAAAGTATACCAACTAATGCATTTTTAAGCCATTTTTTCTTAACAAATTTAGTAACATAGTAAATAAGTAATCCGTAAAAAATCATTGACATCATTGAATGTGCACTTGGAAATGAATAAGATGACTCAGCTGTTAATACAAGAGTTTCAGTAGGGCGAGGTCTTCTAATTATTATTTTTAAAATGTTGTTTAAAATTACTCCAATTAAATTTGCAAAAGTAAAGATTAAAAAATACTTTTTATTTTTTACTAAAACAGCTATACATAAAATACTTGTTACAATAACAAGAGTTGAGCCAAGTGTTGTTATAAATTTCATAATTAGCATCATTGTAGATGTAAGTCCAAAAATGGACATTATAAATTGGTATACAGGTAAATCGAATAAAATCATAATAAAATCTCCATCTAAATTTAAGAATAAGCGAACATAATATAAATCTATCATAACATTTAATGTTCTAATCTTTATTTATGTGCAAAAATATTGCACAAAGTATTTATATTATAATATAGTAAAAAATAAAAATCAATAAACCATAACTGGTGCTTTCTTGACAAAAAACATAAATCATGGTAATATTGTTATGTAAACTGTTAAAAGTTTTTCATAAAGAAAAAAGGAGAAATTACTATGACAAGAGAAGAAAAAGAACGGATTATTGAACTTATCTACGCTCTGAAAGAGTCATTGAATGTTTTACAGACAATGATTGAAAAGGATGAAGAGCCGAGCGTACCTACTGCAGATGTAACTGTAACAGCTTCTAAGATTGAAAGCAACTCAACTTCAAGAGAGATTGACGAAAGAATGGTTAAGAAACTTCTCAAGGAGATGGGTGTTCCGATGAATATCAAGGAATATCAGTATCTTAGCAAAGCAATTGTACTCCTGTCAAAGGAGAAAGGGATGAAGATTTCCCTGGGATTATATCCAAAAGTTGCTAAAGAGTTTGGTACAACGGGATCTCGTGTTGAGCGTTCAATTAGACACGCTGTCGAAAGAACATTTGAAATTGGTAACTACACTGAGGTGTGTGGTACCAAAGTCAGCGTCAAAAAAGGAAAAATGACAAACTCTGAATTCATGTACGCAATTGTTGACTATTTAGAAGAGCAGCTGGAAAAATAAGTTCAAATCAGACATTATATTGTTATTATTCTCCAAAAAGGCCACCAACAATATGGTGGCCTTTTTCATGTTTATATTTAAAAATATTGATTTTGAAACAAAAAGATGATAGTATAAAACCAACTTATAGATACAGAGTAGCGATAGGGGGTGTTTATATGATTATAGAAATACCTGAAAAATTTTATAAAAGAAAGGCACGGAACAAATATGCCGAGGTTAAGAATGGTATTCTTGAAATTCATGGCTTTTGGAGTTTCAAAAGGTTAATGGTTGAAATTGCATACGGGTTAAAAGGAAAACACCAATGTTACTATTGTAAAAAGCCACTACGCGATTCAGAAGTAACAATTGATCACCTTTATCCAGAAGCTTATGGAGGAATTTCAGTTACAAACAACTTAGTACCAGCATGTAAACTGTGCAACAATACAAAAGCGGATATGAATGAACAAGAGTACAGAGAATGGTTAAGTATTGAAGATAAGATTCAAAGAAAAGCTTTTTATGAAAAGAACTCACTGAGGAAAAACAACAAAAAATATAGTATTGCTATTAAAGAAACTTACGATATTCCGCAAGAGTGGATTAGATATCAACGGTTGGAGACTATTAAAAACTTTGAGGGGTCAAAAACAAAATCAGGAAAAACATATATGAAAATATATGATTTTGTTAAAAAATACAGAAAATTGCCGATAGTATTAGTGATTTCCCAAAATGGTGTGCTTTTAGATGGAAGAATAGCATATGAAATAGCTGAAGAACTTGGATTAGAAATGGTTCCAGTAGTGGTACTGGAAAACGTACTCGCTTTTATAAAATAAAAGTACAAAGCGAAGAGCTCCAACAACTGTTGGAGCTTTAATAATGTAAGTTTGTATTGAATAATATAAAATTAATGTTCTTGTAACATACGAAAAAAATTGGTATAATTTCTGCAGAGAAAAGGAGAAATATATTATGAAATATATAATAGATAGAATCGAAAACAATATGGTAATATGTGAAAATCAAGAAACAAAAAAGATGGAGAATTTTGATAAAAGCATGTTCCCAGAACAAATAAAAGATGGCGATGTTGTAATTAGAGAAAATGATACATTTAGAATCGATGAAGAAGAGACTAAAAACAGGAAAGAATATATAGAAAATTTAATGAAGAAACTAATGAAATAAAGAGAGGAATTAAATAATGGGAAATAAATGGACACCAGAACAGTTAAGTGCCATAACTCAAAAAGGAAATAATATATTAGTTGCAGCAGCTGCAGGTAGTGGAAAAACAACAGTATTAGTTGAAAGAATTATTAGAAAAATAATAGAAGATCATGTTGATATAGATAAAATATTAGTCGTGACATTTACAAATGCAGCAGCTTCAGAAATGAGAGAAAGAATACTAAACGCATTATATAAAGAAATCGATAAAGATCCACTAAATCAGCAATTAAGGAAGCAAATTGTTTTGTTAAATAAAGCTAGTATTTGTACAATAGATGCATTTTGTTTGGATATAATAAGAAATAATTTCTTTGAAATTGAAGCATCATCAAATTTTAGAATTGCAGATAACACAGAGCTAGAATTATTAAAACAAGAAGCAATAGAAGAAACTTTTGAAGAATTATATATAAAAAATGATGAAGATTTTAATAAATTAGTAGAACTATATGCTGGTTATAAAGACGATGACAACCTTAAAAATATAATTTTGAAAATACATAATTATATTCAAAGTGCGCCATTTCCAGAAGATTGGCTTGAAGAAAAAATAGAGAAATTTAATAATCCTCAAATAGAAGACTTTGCAAAAACTGAATGGGGAGAAATAATCTTAAGAAATTTTAGAGATGAAATTTTAAATTCAATTCAAATATTAAAAAGCAGTAAAATCAAGCTAGATATGATTTCAGAATTATCAAAATTTTCAATAGTGGTAGAAGATGATATAAACCAATTAGAATTTTTAGAGAAAAATTTAGATAATTGGGATAAAGCATATCAAATAGCTCAAAACTTGAAGTTCAAAACTTGGCCAACAGATAAAAAAGTTGTAAGCAATTTAAAAGAAGAAACGAAAAAAGTAAGAGATAATGCTAAAAAGAGAGTTAGCAAAGCAATTGCTCAAACTTTTGTATATACTACAGCAGAAGCGATAGACGACATTAATAATATTTATCCAATACTAAAAAAACTTAAAGAAGTTACATTAAAATTTATTGAAAAATTTGCAGAGAAAAAAGCAAACAAAAACATAATGGATTTTAGTGACATAGAACATAATGCATTGAAAATATTATTAAAAAAAGATGAGAATGGAATATATCAAAAAACAGAAGTTGCTAAAAAATATGAAGAAAAATTCAAAGAAATAGCAATAGACGAATATCAAGATAGTAATTTAGTTCAGGAATATATTTTGACATCAATCTCAAATAATCAAAATATCTTTATGGTTGGTGACGTCAAACAGAGTATATACCGTTTTAGACAGGCAAAACCAGAATTATTTTTAGAAAAATACGAGAAATATGGAATGACTCCAAATGAATTTGGACAAAAAATAAAATTGTTCAAAAACTTTAGAAGTAGAGAAAATATCCTAGATACAACTAATTTGATATTCGAAGATATAATGAGAAAAGATTTTGGTGAAATAGAATATGATGAAAGCGAATATTTGAATTTAGGAGCAAATTATGAACCACCAACAGATGTCAATGTGCAATTTGCAGGAAAAGCAGAATTAGACATAATTGACTTAAAACAAGAAGAGACAGAGGATGAAGAAGAAACTGACAACTCAGCAGAATTACTTGAAAAGACAGAGATTGAAGCAAAGTTTGTTGCAACTAAGGTTAAAGAATTAATTGATTCGAAATATCAGGTATACGATAGAAACCTTGGTTATAGAGATATTCAGTATAGAGATATAGTAATTTTATTAAGAGCAACTTCGAATGTTGCAAACATCTTTGAAAAAGAGCTTCTAAATATAGATATACCAGTATTTAGCGACCAAGCGGAAAATTATTTAGAGTCTATAGAAATTAGAACAATAACAGCATTACTAAAAATAATAGATAATCCATATAGAGATATTCCACTTGTAACAGTTATGAGATCTACTATTGGAGATTTTACAGATAATGAATTAATAGAAATTAGATTAGTAAAAAAAGATGGCTATTTTTATGATTCACTTAAAGAAGCAAGCATATCGCCAAACATAAAAAATGAATTACAAAATAAGATATTAGCATTTATTCAAAAGATTGAAAAGTGGAGAGAAGAAGAAAAATACTTACCTTTAAATGAATTTATACTAAAAATATATAATGAAACAGATTACTATAACTATGTAAATTTAATGCCAAATGGTCAAGTTAGAAAAGCTAATTTAAAAATGCTTTTAGATAGAGCAAAAGATTATGAGAAAATTAGTTTTAAAGGTCTATTCAACTTTATTAGATATTTAGAGAGAGTAAAAAATAGTAATAGCGATTTATCATCTGCAAAACTAATTGGTGAAAACGAAAATGTTGTAAGAATAATGAGTATTCACAAAAGTAAAGGACTAGAATTTCCAGTAGCGATAATTTCAAGAACAGATAAAAAGTTTAATCAAAAAGAATTAAATGAACCAATATTGTTACATCAAGACTTGGGATTTGGAATGCAATATATAGACTATGAAAGAAAGATTGAATATACGACAGCAAGCAAAGAAGCGATAAAGATAAAAACAAAAGAAGAATCAATTTCTGAAGAGATGAGAATATTATATGTTGCACTAACTAGAGCAAAAGAAAAGCTAATAATAACAGGTGTTGAAAGCGATTTAGAAAAATCTCTAGAGCAGAAAAAAGAACTAGTTCAAATATATGAAAGAGAAAATGGAAAAATAAATCACTTATTACTAAAAAAATATTTGAGTTATTTAGGTTGGATAGAGCTTACATATATGAATCATGAGAATATTGAAGATTATATAGAACTTAAAAGGATAAATAAAAAAGATATAATAAAACAAGATGAAGAACTTGAAGAAAAGGCTGATAACAAGTTACAATTTAGCGAAGATATTGATTACCAAAAAATAAATGAAATATTAAATTGGAAATATGAATATGAAGAAATGACAAATATTCAAAGCAAAATGAGTGTAACTAAAATTAAAGAATTAAAAGAGAATATCAAGAAAAGAAAAGTTGAAATAAAGCCAAAGTTCACAATTGAAAGCACAGCAGTTTCAGCAACAGAAAAGGGAACAATAATACATTTAATTTTGCAAAAATTAGATTTCACAAAAGATTATACTAAAAACGAATTATCAAAATTTATAGAAGATATGTGCAATAAGAATTTGATAACCGAAAATCAAAAAAATGTTATAGATATTGATAAAATATATAAAATTATTGAATCTGATTTTATAAAGAATTTGAAATCAGCTAAAGAAATTCACAAGGAAACACCATTTTATACATATATAAATACAAAAGAAATTTATAATACAGAAAACTCTGAAAACATACTTGTACAAGGTATTATAGACTTGTATTACATAAATCAAAATGACGAATTAATATTAGTAGATTACAAAACAGATTATACTCAAGATGAGGGAGAAGATTTGATAAATAAATATAAAGTTCAATTAGAAATTTACAAAAAGGCATTAGAAGAAGCACTAAAAATACCTGTAAAAGAAACATATATTTATTCGATTTATGCAAATAAAGCTATAAATTTGGAAAAAAGGTAGCAACCTCAGTATTTACAAGTTATGTAAAGTGTAGTATAATAGTATTGATTGAGAAAATAAGGAAATAATAGGAGGAAGCTATGAAAAGAATGCAAACGTTTCTTACATATGCTTTAATAATTATAGGATTTTACTTTTTTTCAAATTTTTTAATAGATTTTGGAATAAGCAGTTCATATAAAGATGTAGAACAAGACAAGATAAAAATGGAGCAATCTAATAATGGATTTGAAATAGAAGTTGATAAGGCAAATTCAAATAGAAGACAAGCATATTTTACTGGAACAGTAAAAAATAATTCAGATAAAGTAATTGAAAAACAATATGTAAAAGTTGATTCATATTTTAAGGGCAAACTAATGCAAGAAAAGTATTTAGCTTTTGAGAATATGCAACCTGGAGAAGAAAGAAAATTTAAGTTGCTTTATTCATTAGGTCAAATTGATGAATTTAGAGTTTCTTATGTTGATGAAATTCCATCAAATAGAACAATTGTTGATAAAGCGATAGACAAAGCCGTAGAGGTATTTAATAATGCTAAAGCTTTCGTATCAAAATTCGATGGAGTAAGTTTAGATGGAACAGCAGAAGGGGTAAAAAATGGAGCAAGCGGAATAGCAACTAAACTAAAAGAAGGATTTAAACCAGTACATGTTGAAGGAGAAGATTGGGAACTATTTGTAGCAGTAATGTTAGTATGGGCAGCAATACCTTCAGGAGCAATATGGTTTATAATATAAGATTAAAAATTAAGTCAAAGGCATTCGTAAAAGCGGATGCCTTTTTATATGCTAATATATTGAAATAAAAGGATTAATTTGATAAAATAATATAAATTTATTTAAGGAGATTTAAGAGTGAACGACAATCAAAAAAGAATAAGAAATTTTAGCATAATAGCTCACATAGATCATGGAAAATCTACACTTGCAGATAGACTTATAGAAATGACAGGTGTTCTTACAAAAAGAGAGATGGAAAGTCAAGTATTAGACAACATGGATATTGAAAAAGAAAGAGGAATAACAATAAAATCTCAAGCAGTAAGAATGAATTACAAAGCTAAAGATGGACAAACATATGAACTAAACTTAATCGATACCCCAGGACACGTAGATTTTAACTATGAAGTTTCAAGAAGTTTAGCTGCATGCGAAGGTGCAATTTTAGTTGTAGATAGTAGTCAAGGTGTAGAAGCTCAAACTTTAGCAAATGTGTATTTAGCATTAGATAACAATTTGGAAATTTTACCTGTAATAAATAAAGTTGATTTACCAAATGCAAGACCTGATGAAGTTAAAGCTGAAATTGAAGATATCATAGGAATTCCTGCAATGGATGCACCATGTATTTCAGCTAAATCTGGATTAAATGTTGATCAAGTTTTAGAAAGAATTGTTTCAGATATTCCAGCGCCACAAGGGGATAGAGAGGGAAAATTAAAATGTTTAATATTTGACTCATTCTATGATAATTATAAAGGCGCAATTAGTTATGTAAGAGTAAAAGAAGGAACTGTAAAAATTGGAGATGAAATATTATTCATGGCAACAGGAAAACATTTTACAGTTACTGAAGTGGGATATTTTGGAGCAGGACAATATATTCCAGCAGATGAGTTAAAAGCAGGAGAAGTTGGATATATATCAGCAAGTATAAAAAATGTTTCTGATTTACATGTTGGTGATACAATAACTCATTTTGAAAATCCAGCAGACGAGCCACTACCAGGATATAAAAAGGCTAATTCAATGGTATATTGCGGAATGTATCCACTAGATGGAAGCGAATATGAAAATTTAAAAGACGCATTAGAAAAACTTAAATTAAATGATGCTGCATTAGAATATGAACCAGAAACATCAATAGCATTAGGATTTGGATTTAGATGTGGTTTCCTTGGATTATTACATTTGGAAATTGTAATAGAAAGATTAGAAAGAGAATTTGATTTAGGTTTAATTACAACAGCTCCATCAGTTATATACAAGGTTCATAAAACAAACGGAGAAACAATAGAACTATACAATCCAACAGATTTACCCAAAACACAAGAAATAAAATATATAGAAGAACCAATCATGAAAGCCGAAATAATGACTCCAAAAGAGTTTGTTGGAAACGTAATGGATATATGTCAAAAAAGAAGAGGAACATATATAGACATGAGATATCTAGATAGTAACAGAGTTACATTAGAATATGATTTGCCTCTAAACGAAATTATATATGATTTCTTCGACACACTAAAATCAAAAACAAAAGGTTATGCTTCTGTAGACTACGAATTTAAGGAATACAGACAATCAGAACTGGTGAAATTGGATATTTATATAAATAATGAAGCGGTTGATGCATTATCATTTATTGTACATAAAGATAGTGCTTATACTAGAGGAAGAAAGATGGCAGAAAAATTAAAAACAGTTATTCCAAGACAATTATTCGAAATTCCAATTCAAGCTGTAGTAAGCGGAAAAATAATTGCAAGAGAAACATTATCAGCAATGAGAAAAGATGTATTGGCTAAATGCTATGGAGGAGATATTACAAGAAAGAAAAAGCTTTTAGAGAAACAGAAAAAAGGTAAAAAGAAAATGAGACAAATAGGAAATGTTGAAGTACCTCAAGAAGCATTTTTAGCAGTACTAAAATTAGATGATGAAGAATAGGAGCCAAAGATGAAAATATTAAAGAAAATAGTATTAATATTAAGTTTAATAACATTAATAACTTTGCCAAATGTAATGGCAACAGAAAACGCTGTAGAAGAAGATGAAACAAATTATAATATGATTTCAGTAGAAGGAAAAATGAGATTTAAACAGTTTGTAGAAATCAAAGAAGGATATGAAAAATTCTGTATATTAGAAGGAATATTATTCTTTATTGCAATCTTTATGACAGTAAAAACAACAGCAATAGACACTTCAACAAAATCAGGATTATTAATAGCGATATTAGGAATCCTGGCATATGTACTAAGATATAGTGTTATAGGAAATATAATATTTGTGTTAGATATTTTACTTCAAATACTAGGAACGGTGCTAGTAATATTATCTTGCATTTATATCTACAAAAATCAAAATATACTAATATATGCACCAATATGTTTATGTGGAATGTGGTATATAATAAAAAATATACCAATGCTATCAGGAAATATTATTTTAAAAATAGTATTGATTGCCTTGCCAATAATATTGTATGTTTTAGGAAGAGTAACTAGTAAAGCAGAAGAAATAGAAATGCTAAGACCAGTTAAAGAAAAGCATGAAAGGAAATAAAAATGAAACAAGAATTTAGAAAAAATGATAACAGGAAAAATTTTAAAAAGAACCCAAATAAAAATTTTAAAAATGAAAAACAATTAGAAGAGAACGAATATGACGATATAGTCGAAGGAAGAAATGCAGTACTTGAGTTACTAGATTCTGACAGAGATATAAATAAAATATTTGTTCAAAGTGGGGAAAGACACGGATCAATAAACAAGATAATTGCAATTGCAAAGGAAAATAAAGTAGTTGTTACAGAAGTTGAAAAGTCAAAACTTGATTTTATGTCAAAAACTAAAAATCACCAAGGAGTAATCGCAGTAGTTCCACCATTTAATTATTGTGAAGTTGAAGATATATTAGAATATGCTAAAAGCAAAAATGAAGATGTATTTATTTTAATTTTGGATGGAATAGAAGATCCACACAATTTAGGTTCAATAATAAGAACAGCTGAAACAGCTGGAGTTCATGGAATAATAATTCCTAAAAGAAGAACTGTAACTGTAAATAGCACAGTTGCAAAGGTTTCAGCAGGAGCAGTAGAACATATGAAAATTGCTAGAGTAAATAACATAACAGATACAATAAGAAAATTAAAAGAAAACGGATTATGGATAATAGGAACAGATGGTTCTGCAACAACATTATACTATAATCAAGATTTAAAAGGAGACATTGCAATTGTAATTGGAAGTGAAGGATTTGGAATGAGCAGACTTGTAAAAGAAAATACGGATATGCTTGTAAAAATCCCTATGAAAGGTAAAGTTACTTCTTTAAACGCTTCTGTATCAGCTGGTATAGTAATGTATGAAGCTGTTAAACAAAGAAACAAATAATACTTGCATAAAATAAAAGATAATGATAAAATAATTTCATAAATTTGAAGAGACGAAAAACAGATTAAAAAAAAACCCTTTTTTTAATCTGTTTTTTTCGTTTTAAGGAGGGAAAAATGAAAACTAAATATGTATTTATAACAGGCGGAGTAGTTTCTGGACTAGGAAAAGGAATAACAGCAGCATCATTGGGAAGATTACTAAAAAACAGAGGATACAAAGTAACAATTCAAAAGTTTGATCCTTATATAAATGTAGATCCTGGAACAATGAGCCCGTATGAACATGGAGAAGTATTTGTAACAGATGATGGAGCAGAAACAGATCTTGATTTAGGACATTATGAAAGATTTATAGATGAAGCACTAACAAAAGATTCTAGTGTTTCAATGGGGCAAATTTATTCAAATGTAATTGAAAAAGAAAGAAAAGGTGCATATTTAGGAAAAACAATTCAAGTAATCCCGCATATTACAAATGAGATAAAAGATAAAATATATTCATTTGAGAATAAAGGAATAGACGTTGTAATTACTGAGCTAGGAGGCACAGTAGGAGATATGGAAGGGCTTGCCTTAATAGAAGCAATAAGACAAGTTGGATTAGAAAAAGATATTAATGATGTGTGCTACATACATGTAACGTTGCTACCATATATTTCAGGTTCAAAAGAAATTAAATCTAAACCAACACAGCATTCTGTAAAAGAACTACAATCATTTGGAATAAAACCTGATATTTTAGTAGCTAGAGCAGATGGACATATTGAGGAAAAAATGAGAGATAAAATAGCACTATTTTGTAATGTGCGCAAAGAAAATGTTATAGAAAATATAACTGCAAATAGTTTATATGAAGTTCCTTTATTACTAGAAAAACAAGGATTAGCAGAAGCGGTTTGCAAAAAGCTTGGACTAGAAAAAGAATGTAATAATGAAAATTGGATAGAGCTTAATAAAAAAATATCAGAATGTACAGAAACTGTGAAAATTGCATTAGTAGGTAAATATATGAAATTAGAGGATTCATATATTTCAGTTGTAGAAAGTTTAAGACATGGTGGATATGCAAACAAAGTTAATGTGGAGATAGGATTTATAGATTCCGAAAATGTAACAGAAGAAAATGCTGAAGAAATTTTAAAAGACTATGACGGAATATCAGTTCCAGGAGGATTTGGAAATAGAGGAATAGAAGGAAAAATTGCTGCAATAAAATATGCAAGAGAAAATAAAGTTCCATTCTTAGGAATCTGTTTAGGAATGCAAATGGCAGTAGTTGAATTTGCAAGAAATGTACTAGGATTAAAAGATGCAGATTCAGCAGAATTTAACAATGAAACCAAAAATCCAATAATACATATAATGGAAGAACAAAAAAGTGTAACTAAAAAAGGTGGAACAATGAGACTTGGAGCATATCCATGTGTTATAAAAGAAAATACACTAGCTGAAAAGGTATATAGTACTAAAGAAATTTCTGAGAGGCATAGACATAGATATGAGTATAACAATGAGTACAAAAAGATGTTAGAGGAAAAAGGATTAATTTGTTCAGGAACATCACCAGATGGTAAACTAGTTGAAATTGTTGAATTAAAAGATCATCCATATTTCATAGCAGGTCAATTTCATCCAGAATTTCAATCAAGACCAGATAGACCAGGACCTTTGTTTGTTGGTTTAATAAAAAATGCTAAAGAATTAAAAAATAAAAAATAAAATATTTGAAGGTTTTTAAAAATTTATGTATAATAAACATATTGTACGAAAAGGTATAAATATTTCATAATAGTAAACGGAGGAGAATACATGAAAAAGAAATATGGAGATTTATCAAAGGTAAAAGACATAATAGATAGTGATTTCGTAAAACTGGAAACACCTAATGACCAATTCTTTGGAGCAGTATGCATGTCATATATAAAAAAAGTTTTAAATAAATGGAGAGTTCCAAGAGATAATGGAAATGACGAAGTAATATTAGATATGGGATATAGATGGGTAACACTTTATCCACGTAATGAAAATTATTCAATAATAGCAATGTATAATATAAAAGGTGAATTAATAGAATTTTATTTTGATATTGCTAAAAAAATGAATTTCAAAGCAAGAATACCATATACAGAAGATTGGTATTTAGACATTGTTTTAACTAAAGAAAATGATGTTATATTCTTAGATGAAGATGAATTAGAAGAAGCATTAAAATTAGCAGATATAAGTCAAAAAGACTATGAAACAGTTAGAAAAACAGCAGATAAAATAGTTAACAAATATCATAAACCAGAAGAATTTGAAAAACTAAAAAAGATTGCAGACGGATATTTAGATAAATTAATAAATATGCCAATAAAATAGCAAGTTGACATAATTGACTAAAAGCAGTATACTTATGGAGTAACAAGTTGTTGTTATTTTCATGGAGGTGCTTTATGGCAAGAAAGAGCGATGTGGACTTTGAAACCTGTTTTGAGAGTTTGGTTGGTAAAAGACATCAAACAGTTGTTGTTGAAGATCAGGTGGTTGACGATGACGGCAAAACAGTTACTGTTGAAAGTCCCAAAATGACTTACGAAGAAGGGGTAGAGCGGCTGAAACAATTAAGTCACCAGATAAAAGAAATAGGGATTTATGATGAAATCATGGAAGCGTGCAATAAGCATGATTTAGCTGGACTTAATAAGATTACTGAAAAGTATGATAAGGAAGTCAAGCAGATTTGTGATCAGATGGATCAGATAATGAAACAAATGCCTTATCCATATTCGTACTAATCTATTTTCGAATGTAATTCAGAATATTGTCAAAGCAAAAAAAGGGTGCGAGAAATCTCGCACCTCTTTTTATGTAATAGGAAAAAATCGAAGAACTACCTATTATATAAAAAGAACAATGTAACATTTGTTATACCAAGATATCGAAAAGTATTGAAATATTAAGAAAAAAGTTATATAATTTTTACACAAATTTATTTAACGGAAAAGAGGAATAGTATGAGAGCAAACGAATATAGAACACATTATTGTAATGAATTACGATTAGAAGATGTTGGAAAAGAAGTACGACTTGCTGGATGGGTACAAAAAATAAGAAATTTAGGAAAAATGACATTTGTTGATTTAAGAGACGAATTTGGAATTACTCAAATAATAATTTCTGATGATGAAAATTTAAAATCACAAATGGCTGATTTAAAAACAGAATGTGCAATAACTGTAACAGGTAAAGTTGCTGAAAGGTCTAATAAAAATAAAGAGATAGAAACTGGCGATATAGAAATTGTTGCAGAAAAAATCACTATTCTTGGAAAATGTAGAGCAGTTCTTCCTTTTGAAATAAATCAAAAAGAAGCACAAGAAGTAAGAGAAGATTTAAGATTAGAGTATAGATTTTTAGATTTAAGAAACGATAAAATTCATAAAAATATTTTACTTAGATCTAAAATATTAAAAACAATGAGAGATGAAATGGATAGATTAGGATTTACAGAAATCCAAACTCCAATTTTAGCAAACTCATCACCAGAGGGAGCTAGAGACTTCTTAGTACCAAGTAGATTACATCCAGGTGAATTTTACGCATTACCACAAGCCCCACAACAATTTAAACAATTGCTTATGATATCTGGATTTAATAAATATTATCAAATAGCTCCATGCTTTAGAGATGAAGATCCAAGAGCTGATAGATCACCAGGAGAATTTTATCAATTAGACTTTGAAATGAGCTTTGCAACACAAGATGATGTATTAGCAGTTGGAGAAGAAGTTATTTCAAATGTGTTCAAAAAAAATAGCGATTGGAAAATATCAGAAGCACCATTTGTAAGAATTCCATACAAAGAAGCTATGGAGAAATATGGTACTGATAAACCAGATTTAAGAAATCCATTGATAATAATAGATGTTACAAAAGTATTTGAAAACACTGAATTTAATGCGTTTAAAGGAAAAACAATAAAAGCAATTGTAACTCATAATATGACAGACAAGCCAAGAAAATTCTTTGATCAAATGTCTGAATTTGCAGTATCAGAATTAGATGCTAAAGGATTAGCTTGGACAAAAGTTGATGAAAATGGAGAACTAACAGGTGGAATCTCTAAATTCATAACACCAGAAAATAAAAATGCATTAGAAGAAATTGCTGAAATTACAAAGGGTGATGCAATATTCTTCATAGCTGATGAATTTGAAAAAGCTCAAAAAATAGCTGGTGGAGTAAGAATTGAATTAGGAAAAAGATTAGATTTAATTGAGAAAAATATATATAAATTCTGCTGGATAGTAGATTTCCCAATGTATGAATTATCAGACGAAGGAACAATAGACTTTAACCACAACCCATTCTCAATGCCACAAGGCGGAATGGAAAGCTTAGAAAATAAAGATCCACTTGATATTTATGCATATCAATATGACTTAGTTGGTAATGGATATGAGCTTGCATCTGGAGCTGTAAGAAATCATGACCAAGAAATCATGATAAAAGCATTTGAAATTGCTGGATATACTGAAGAAGATGTAAAAGGAAAATTCGGAGCTTTATATAATGCTTTTAGTTATGGTACACCACCACATGCAGGTGCCGCACCAGGTGTTGATAGAATAGTAATGCTTCTAGCAAAAGAAGACAATATCAGAGAAGTTGTTGCATTCCCTAAAAACAAAAAAGCAAGAGATGTATTAATGAGAGCACCATCTAAAGTTTCAGAGCAACAATTAAAAGACGTTCATATAAAATTAGACTTAGAAGAAAAAGAAAACTAATTTATTGACAACACTTAGCAAACCATATATACTATAAGCGAAAATATAAAAAGAGAGGTCTTTTTAATGAATAAACTAAAAAAAGTAGCAATAACACTAGCTGTAATATTGTTTATTTTAACTAATATAAAATATTCTTTAGGAGTTACAGGAAAGATAACTGCAGAAACAATAAGAATAAGAGCTGAAGCAACAACTGATTCAAAAATAATCGAAATTGGAAATGCTGGAGAAAAGGTTGATATAGTTGGATTAGAAGGCGACTGGTATAAAGTTAGTTTTAAAGGAAAAACAGGATACATTTACAAAGATTATCTAACACCAGACGGTGAGGTTACACCATCAAATCAAACTAATGAAAATACTTCTGATGCAACCCAATCACCAGAAACATCAACAACACCAGAAACAACACCATCAGAAACTCCTACACAAACAACTAATGATAAAGCAATGGAATTAGGAAATGTAGTTAATAAGGAAACATCAGCATATTTACTTCCTAATTTTACATCTACTAAAATAGAAAAAGTAAATAAAGACCAAGAAATAAAATTAATAACAACAATGGCTAATTGGGCTAAAATAGAAATAAATCAGAAAGAAGCATGGATACCAAAAACATTCTTAATGAAAGAAGTTAGTGTAGAAACAACTAAACCTACTGAACAACAACCTGAAGAAACGACAGAAACTCAACCAGAAACACAACAACCAGAACAAACTACACAACCTGCTGTTAGTAAAGCAGCATATATTTCTTCAAATGCATCAGCGCATTTTAGATCAGGTCCATCAACTTCCTCACAATCATTAGGAAAATTACCTAAGAACACAAAAATAACAATAACAGGTGAAGAAAATGGTTGGTATAAAGTATCTTATAACGGTAAAGAAGGATACATATCAAAATCATTAGTAACAGAAGGTGAACCACCTGCAACTACTTCATCAAGAAGCCAAGAAGAACCAAGAAGTGCAACAACAACTACTGCACAAGCATCAAGCAACAATGTAGTTCAAGTTGCAGAAAGCTATGAAGGAAGTAGATACGTTTCTGGAGGAAGTTCTCCATCAGGATTTGATTGTTCAGGATTTACACAATATGTATATGGAAAATGTGGAATTACACTTTCAAGAACTTCATATACACAAGCTACTCAAGGTACAGCAGTAGGTAAATCAGAATTACAACCAGGAGACTTACTATTATTCCATTATTATGGAAGCTCTTCAATAGGACACGTTGGAATATATGTAGGTAATGGAAAGTTTATACATGCAGCAAACTCAAATAGAGGAGTTGTATATGATTCAATAGAATCAGGATATTATGCAGATAATTATGCAGGAGCAAGAAGATTATAAAATTCAGAATGAGGTGAATTAAATAAATATATTACTAGTAGTAAATTTTGGGTATATACTAGGAATATTAATGGGGCTATACATAAACAATGGTATAGCTCTATTTTTATGTGTAGAAATATTAATATACATAGTAATCTCAAATATAAGAAAAACAAAACGATATGTAAAATTATTAATAAATAAAAAGATTTTTATTATATTTTTAATTGCACAAATTACATCAGGAATAATTGTTATCCAAAAAGAAAATAAATTTAAAAAAGCATATGAAAATATTGAGAACATACAAGCGATTGTGAAACTGGAAACAGATACTATACAAAAAGGAAATTATACAGAGTACGTAATTAAAATAGTAAAATGTGAGAATCATCCAAGTATAGAAAAAACAAAGTTAAAAATGACAGACACAAAAAATACTCAATATCAAAAAGGAGATATGCTACAAATTCAAGGTGAGTATGAAAAAATAAGTTCATACAAAAATAAAGGAGTATTTAATTATGAAACTTATCTTAAAAAAGATAATATATATGGAAAAATCAAAGCAAATAAAATTACTCTAAAGCAGAAAACTAAAAACAAAATTAGAATTTCTCCCAAAATAAAGGAAAAATTTAAACAAAATTTTGAAGAGAAAACAGCAAATTATTTTATAACAATTATTTTAGGAGATAAATCAGAACTAGATAAGCAAATAAAAGAGAATTTTCAAAGTGGCGGAATATCACATTTACTAGCAATTTCAGGCATGCACATCAACTGCATAATTTTAATAATTACATACATCGTAAATAAAACAATAAACTCATACAAAATTCGAAAGATAACCACAATTATTGCATTAGTAATTTATGGACTAATAATAGAATTTACGCCATCAGCTACAAGAGCAATAATAATGGCGATTATGCATCAGACAGCATTAATTTTATTAGAAAAGGATAACTTTTTAGTAAACATTTCAATAGCTAGTTTTATAATATTAATAATAAGTCCTTATTACTTAGTTGATACAGGATTTTTGCTCTCATTTACAGCAACAATAAGTATTGTATATGTGTACAAAAAATTAAGAAAAGAAGTAAGTAAAAACAAGATAATTCAATCAATTTCAGACAGTTTGATATTAACAATATCCGCAAATATTTTAATAGCACCAATAGTAATATGTCTTTTCAAAAAGATTTCATTATCAATGTTTATAATTGGAATAATAATTTCGCCTTTTATATTTATAATAGAAATAATAGGAATCTTGATTATAATTATTCCGAGTTTTATTCTAAAATTTTTAAAAGTACCGATTGAACTTTTTATATCAATATTCGATTTTTTATCATCAATTAATTTTTTAACTATCTATTTTAAAGTCCCAAACATAATTCAAATTATTTTATATTATACAATTATAATTAAATTTCTATTTAAACCCAAAAGAAAAATCATAAGCAAAATATTAATATGTATTATAGTAATCTCAATTGTTAGCCAATTAATATATTCTTCGTATTCTATATTATTTAGGAAGTTTGAAATAAACTTGATAGATGTAGGACAAGGAGATAGCACATTAATTGTTACTCCTAAAAATAAAAAGATATTAATAGATGGTGGTGGAAATGAAAATTACGACATAGGTGCAAATGTGCTAATACCATATCTGTTAAACAAGAAAATTAAACAAATAGATTATTTGATGATTTCGCATTTTGATACTGATCATGTAGGTGGAACATTTAAAGTTTTAGAAAAATTAAAAGTTAAACAAGTTATAATATCACAGCAAAAAGAAGATAGCTCTAACTTTCAAAAGTTCCTTGAAATTGCAAAAAAGAGAAATATTAAAATAATAGTAGTAAAAGCCGGAGACATTATTCAAATAGAAAAAAATATTTATATAGAGGTGCTATGGCCAACCGAAAAATTAGAAATATCAACTAATCCTTTAAATAATAATTCAATTGTAGCAAAATTAATTTATGAAAACACAAGCATATTATTTACAGGAGACATTGAAGCCAAGGCAGAGAAAGAACTAGTAAAAAAATATGATAAAAATTTAAAATCAGATATCTTAAAAGTAGCTCATCATGGCTCCCAAACTTCATCAACACAAGATTTTATTGATAAAGTTAATCCTAAAATTGCATTAATAGGAGTAGGCTACAAAAATAAATTTGACCATCCATCATATACAACCATAAAAACATTAGAAAAAAGAAAAATAAAAATTTATCGAACAGATTTAATGGGAGAGATAAATATTAAGATAAAAAATAGCAAAATAATGTGCAAATAACGATACTTGAAAAAATAAAGAAAAAATGCTAAAATACGAAATATATAATTTAGAAGTCTGTAAACGTATATATGTTCATAGAGGGAGGAATGCCAAAATGAGAATGTTAATCGTTGAGGACGATAAGCGGAAGCTACATAAAATTCTGGAGATTTTAAAACCTGAATTTGAATACGATGTAGCTACATGCGAAAAAGATGCAATGCAGTTAGCAAAGCACAAAGAGTATGAAGTTTTAATAACAGACATGCAATTTCCAAAAGAAAAAGGAGAAACGGTTCAGAGAAATGCAGGAGTAGAACTCATAAAAAAAATGAAAGAAACTCACAAAGAAAAAATGCCCAAAATAATTGTATATTCTTTAATTTCCATTGAAAAAGTATGGGAAAGATTAGGCGAAATACCACCAAAAGAATATATAGGTCAGGTAGTTTTTCATCAGAATCTAGAAGTCCTTTTAAAGAAGGTAAAAGAAGAGATTTAGCTCTCTTCTTTTATTCTTGTATAATTTCTTCAAAAAAGGTACATACTACCAACAAAAGAAAAAGGTGGTATATTTGTGAAGAAATTAATTATTTTTATTATAATGTTATTAATTTTTTTAGCTAGCTGTGGTATTGGATATTTTTATTTAAATACAAGGGAAGATCAAAGAAACGATAGTAAACCAGATGAAGGAGTGACTGTAATAAAAAATAATATAGAAAACGAAACAATTTCAACAGAAACAGCAGAAGAAAAAATTTCACCAAATGCAGAATTGACAGAAGTTGTATTGTATAAAAAATGTGGACATGAAATTGCAAAAAGTAGAAAGGTTCCAACAGAACTTGTTAATTTAGATGAAAAAGAATTTGAAGAAAAATATAAAGAATATCAAATTGAAGAATTTTCAGATAAGCAAGTATCAATATATAATGAAGTAGATAAGGTGTGTCCAGAGCATTATAAGATAGGAGTAGCAGAGGGAGTAGTAAATATATATAGAAAAAATGAGGATGGGGAAGAAGAATTATATGAGATGACCAATATATCATTAGAATATTTACCTGAAGAAGAGCAAGCAAAATTAGGTAGTGGAATTGAGATTATCGGAGAAGAAGAATTAAATTCCGTATTAGAAAATTTAGAAAGTTAAAAAATAATAAAATTATGAATATTATTATTAATGAGCATATATAACAATTTGTATAAAGTTAAAACGAATTTTACAATATTATCGTCAATTAAATTAAAAATTTAGATAATTATCTTTCAGTATAACTTGAGGATGATAATTAGAATCAAAAAAAGAGCGATTATTCGCTCTTTTTTGATTTAGCAGTTTTAGAAACTACTGTAAATTTTAATTCATCTTTTTTGCAATCAACTTTAACAGTTTGACCTGGCATAAGATCTGATCTTAAAAGCATTTCGGCAATTTCATCTTCAATATATTTTTGAATTGCTCTTCTTAAAGGTCTAGCACCATATTTTAAATCAGTACCTTTTGCTAAAACATATTTTTTAGCAGAAGCAGAAACTGAAAGTTTAATATCTTTATTTGCCAATGCATAATCAGTATGTTTTAGTAATAAATCTATAATTTGAAGTAGTTCATCTGATGTTAAACTATCAAATGTAACGATTTCATCAACACGATTTAAAAATTCTGGTCTAAATAATTCTTTTAATGCTGAATTTATTTTTCCGTTATCAACAGATTGTTTACCAAATCCTATTGAATTTGTATTTAAATTTGAACCAGCATTAGATGTCATAATAATAATTGTATTTTCGAAATTAACTGTATTTCCTTGAGAATCAGTTAATTTACCATCATCTAAAACTTGAAGTAAAATGTTAAATACATCTGGATGAGCTTTTTCTATTTCATCTAAAAGAATAATAGAATATGGTTTTCTCTTAACTTTTTCAGTTAATTGACCAGCATCATCATAGCCAACATATCCAGGAGGAGAACCTATTAATTTAGATGTTGAATGACTCTCCATATATTCAGACATATCTATTCGTATAATTGAATCTTCACTTCCAAACATTTCAGAAGCAAGAGCCTTTGCAAGTTCGGTTTTACCAACACCTGTAGGACCTACAAATATAAATGAAGGTGGTCTTTTTGTAGTTTGAAGTCCAGCACGATTTCTTCTAATTGCTTTTGCAACAGCAGAAACAGCAGCATTTTGACCAATAATTCTCTTATGAAGATTTGCTTCTAAGTTTAATAATTTTTGAGTTTCAGCTTCAGTAATTTTTGTAACAGGAATTTTAGTCCAGTTTTCAATAACTTCAGCAATATCTTGAACAGTTAAAGCTTTTAACTGTAAGTTTTTATTTAATTCTTCTAAACGATCATTTAAGATACATTCTTTAGTTTTTAAATCAGCAGCTTTTTGATAATCCTCAGTTGAATCTGAAGAAACAGCTTCTTCTTTTTCCTCAGCAATTTTAGCTAATTTATTTTTTATAACTTCAATTTCATAAAGTTCTTTATTATTAAGATTTATTCTAGAGCAAGCCTCATCAATTAAATCGATTGCTTTATCTGGTAAAAATCTATCATGAATATATTTTTCAGACATTTTAACAGTTTTTTCAATAACATCATTTGATATTAAAACTTTATGATAATCTTCATAATATTTTTTTATTCCTTGAATAATTTCAATAGTGTCATCAATTGAAGGCTCATCAACAATAACAGGTTGGAATCTTCTTTCTAAAGCAGAATCTTTTTCAATATATTTTCTATACTCAGTAAGAGTAGTAGTACCAATTAATTGAATTTCACCATTAGAAAGAGAAGGTTTCAAAATATTTGCAGCATTCATCGAATGTTCCGCATCACCAGCTCCAATAATATTATGAATTTCATCAATAACTAAGATAATATTTCCATAAGATTTACACTCATCAACTAAAGCTTTCATTCTTGATTCGAATTGACCTCTAAATTGAGTTCCAGCAATAACTGAAGTCATATCAAGTAAATAAACTTCTTTATTAAGCAATTTAGCAGGAACATTTCCCTCAGCAATTCTTATAGCTAAACCTTGAGCAATAGCAGTTTTACCAACACCAGGTTCACCAATCAAACAAGGATTGTTTTTAGAACGTCTATTTAATATTTGAGTAATTCTTTGAATTTCTTTATTTCTGCCAATAACTCTATCAAGTTTTCCTTGTTTAGCTTTATCTGTTAAATTTGTTCCAAAAGAATCAAGAAACCTTTTCTTTTTATTATCTTTTGGACGCTTTTCAGTTTTAACTTTTTTTCTGCCAGATTGTTCTGAAGAGTTTGCAGATGTAGAATTTTCAGAAGTATTATCTTTTTTATTTAGTCCGAAAATACTACCAAGCATTGGCCCTAAAGCTTGCATATCGTCACTATCCATATCTGAAATGTTTTCAGTAATATCACTAAAAATATTTTCTAATTGTGATGACATATCATTAAGCTCTTCTTCTGAAAGGTTAGACTGTTTAGCAAGAACTTCAAGTGGATTAATTCCTTTTTCTTTAGCACAGCTGTAGCATAAACCTTCTACTGAATTTTTATCATCTTCAAATTTATTTATAAAAATAACTGCTGTATTTTTTTTACATATTGAACATAACATATATAAGTAATCTCTCCTTAAAAATAATTCTAAATATTCCCATAAAAATGAGAATAAATATACTAAAATATAATACAACAAAAAAACGGAATAGTCAAGGTTAGAAGCTTCCAATAAATAAATTTTATAATTGAAATTAAAGCTTTTTAATGTTATACTATAATAAGTTATTTTTAATTTAAAAAAATATGAATCATATGAGGAGTAAATATGGAAAAAAATAAAGAAAAAGATACAGATAAAATATTAGGAATGAATAGAGTAATGTTTTTCATAATAGTAATTTTATTATGCATATTATCTTTAAGTATAGGGATTTATGCTCAAGTATTTTATAGATACTCAGATACAGATCCATTTATGCTGGGCATTGGAGTTGGAAGAACTCAAGACGCAGCAGAAATTACAGAATTAAAAAATAATTTTAATAAAATATTTACAAATGATTTATCAGGTTCAACAACTAAAAACATCAAGAAAAAAGAAGATAATAAAGATGTAGTTTACACGCTACAAACAGCAAATCAAAAAGAAACAAATAAGTATAACATAAGTGCAACAATCCCAAAGATAAATATTGATGCAGATTATGCTGATAAAATAAATGCGCAAATAAAAGCAAATTACACAGATAAAATAGAAAGCATAATAGAAGGAAAAAATGAGAACGAAACAGATTACAGTGTCACATATAAAGCTTATCTAAATGGAGATTTATTATCATTAATAATAAAAGAAACAATTAGAGAAGGAAAAAATACACAAGCTGTAAAAATAAAAACATATAATTATAATTTAAATAATAATACAGAAGTTTCAATATTAGATTTAGTAGATGCTAAAGGCTATACACAGAAAAATTTACAAAAAGAAATTGATGCAGAGCTAAAAGATCTTGAGGAAAAAGATGAAGAATTAAAAAATCAGTTTTCAGATGTACGTTTAAGAGATTTATCTAGTAGTATATATAAACTTGAAAATACAGAGAATTTTATAGTTAATGAAAATGGATTTTTATATATAATTTATGCGTATGGAAATACTGAAAACACGAATAAAATGGATATAATAATATTTGAATAGGGGGCAAAATATTGAAAAAAGCAATAAGTAAAATTCTGCTTGGGATACTAGTAATGATTATGGTATTTAGTTTCAGTATAGTTAAAGCTGATGAAGAAGAAAAAACAGAAACAGCTGAAACAGAAAAAACAGCAGAAGTGACAGGTACAGAAGAGAAAAAAGAAGAACAAACAACTACAGCTGAAGAAAGTGTTAAAGCTAAAGTAATTGAAGCTGGAGATACATACGAAAGAGAAAATGGAAGTGGTGGAACAGAAACTGTCCAAGACGTAAAAGTAAAAATATTAGAAGGAAAAAATAAAGACGAAAAATTCAGCGCAACATACGTATTAACATATGATTTAGATAATAAAATCGTAGGATATAAATTAAGAGAAGGAAACACAGTATTTGTAGGTGTTTCAGAAGAAAACGGAAACGTTAAAGTAACAATACAAGATATAGTTAGAGAAAAATATTTAATAGGACTAGTTGTTTTCTTTTTTGCTAGTATACTTCTTATAGGAAGAAAGAAAGGACTAAAATCAATAATAGGACTAGTAATAACAATTTTAGCGATATTCTTTATATTAGTTGCAACAATATTTAAAGGATATAATGCAATTTTAGTATCAATAGGTACAAGCTTTTTAATAATAGTATTAACATTTGCAATAATTGGAGGATGGAACAAAAAAACACTTTCAGCAGCGCTAGGAACACTAGGCGGAGTAGTACTAGCCGGAGTAATTGCAAGCATTACAGGGTACTTAGCACAATTATCAGGAGCAGGAAAAGAAGAAGCAATAATGCTAAGTGTAGTTTCAAAAGACGTTGTATTTAACTTTAGAGAATTATTATTTGCAGAAATTATAGTTTCAGCATTAGGAGCATGCATGGACGTAGGAATGTCAATATCATCAAGCTTAAGTGAATTAAAAATGAAAAATCCAAGCATGACAGGAAAAGAATTATTCAAAAGCGGAATGAACATAGGCGGAGATATGATAGGAACAATGACAAACACATTAATACTTTCATTTATAGGATCATCATTAGTATTAGTTTTATTATATATGTCATCAAGCATCAAATTCACAGACGTAATAAACATTGAAGCAATCGCAACAGAAGCCGTATGTGCAATAGCAGGAAGTATAGGAATCGTATACACAGTCCCAATAACAGCAATCATATATGCATTCATGAACAGAGACAAAGAAATATACAAAGTAAAATCTGAAAATATAGTAGAAGGCAAACGAAGCTTAAAAATATAAAAATAAAAAACTCTTCTTATGAAGAGTTTTTTTGAGAGAGTTGACAATGTGAATGCTTTAGGATATTTTGATAGAGATAGATAGGAGGAATATGTGATGAAAAATAATAATGAAATTACACTAAGAATAAATTGTAATATGGACATATTTAAACAAAGTCTAAAAGATAAAGGATATAGAGAAATAGAGCACTTTATTTTATATGATACTTTTATGATTCCTGAATTTTTAGAAATTGATAAGCTATCTTCAAGAGAAATTATTTCTAAGGCTATAATTATTAGAAAAGTGGAAGATATAGCTAATAATGAAATTAGAAGAGACGTTTCTTATAAAATGAAGAAATTTAATGATAAAGGTGAGATATTGGAACAAAAGAGTACTAGGCTAAAAGTATTAGATTGTAAGGAAGCTGAAAAATTTATGAAGGCAATAGGATATAAAAAGCTAATGAATATAATAGAAGAGGATTATGGATATAAGAAGAATGAAATGATTATAACAACTAAGGACGTGAAAAATGGTGATAAAATGATTGAAATGGAAACACAATTGGATAATGAGAAGTTGAATACTATTGAAAAATTGGTAGAAAAACTTAAGATAGAAGAGTTGCCTTTGAATTTTGAAGATTGTTTTGTAAAAAAGGCAGAGGTGGAATTAAATAAAATATTAAAGAGATAGTAAGGGGAATTGGGATGATAGATTTACATATGCATTCAATATATTCTGACGGCACAGATAGTGTTATTGAATTACTGGAAAAAGCACAGAGTAAGAAATTAACATATATTTCTATTACAGATCATAATACGTGTGGTGCATATGAGGAAATAAAAGAAATTGATTTGAAAAAATATTATTCTGGCAAAATAATACCTGGAATAGAACTAAATACAATTGTTTTAGGAATTCCAATAGAAGTTTTAGGGTACAATATAGATACTGAACTTATGCAAGAAAGTTTAAAGGGAATATATCTTGCCCCAGAAGAGAGAAATTATTTAGAAGTGAAGAGACTATTTAAAAAGTGTGTGCAAGTTGGAATTGATTTAAACGAAGATTTTTTAATTAAGTATTCACCAGAAAAATATGTTTCTGAGTATTTACATGAGTTTTTAACAAAGAGTGAAAAAAATCGAAAACTAATAGACGACGAGGCATGGAAGGATAGTTTGGTATTATACAGAAGATATATGTCGGATCCGGATAGTATTTTTTTTGTAGACATGAATGATGTGTTGCCAACTTTTGAAAAGGTAATGGATTTGGTGAAGATGTCTGGCGGAAAGTTGTTTTTACCTCATATATTTGAATATAAGCATAATGCTAAGAAAATATTAGAGTATATATTAGAAGAGTACCAAATAGATGGAATAGAATGCTATTATTCGTCTTTTACAAAGTATCAAACTCAGGAATTAATGAATTTATGTAAGAAAAGAAATTTCTTTGTTTCAGGAGGAAGTGATTATCATGGGTTAAATTCTCCTGGAATAGAAATGGGAACAGGAAAAGGAAATTTATGCATCAATGAGTCAATACTTTTAGAATGGAAAGAGTAATTATAAATTAATAATTTTTTGAAAGTCTGATTTTAATCTAGGTGGTTAATTAATAAAAAAATAAAAGGTAGAAAACATTTTTAATATGCCTTATGAATTAAAGTAAATAAAAAACTCTTCTTATGAAGAGTTTTTTATTTTGCAATTTTTCAATAAAATTAAGGCTGTTCAGTAAGCGTAACCTTTACATCAACCTCATCGCCACCTCTTGAAACAGTCAATGTAACTTCGTCACCAATCTTACAATCATTTTTCTTTTTATTTAACTGAGACATAGTCTCAATTTTTTCACCATTAAATTTAACAATAACATCTCCAGGTTTTAAATCAGAAGATTTAGCAGGACCATCAGATTGAATACTTCTAACATAAACACCAACAGGAATATTATAGTATTCAGATAAAGTCTCACTTACATCAGTACCACTAATTCCAATATAAGGTCTCTTAACCTTTCCAGTAGAAATTAATTGCTCAGAAATATCTAAAGTAGAATTAATAGGAATAGCAAATCCCATACCCTCAATTCCAGTACCAGACATTTTTAAAGTATTAATACCAATCAATTTTCCGTCAGCATTAACTAAAGCACCACCACTGTTACCAGCATTAATTGCAGCATCAGTTTGAATCAAAGTATACATAGTTCCATTATCATCTTCAATTTCTCTATTAACACCACTTATAATACCAGAAGTAACCGTATTTCTCATATCAAGTGGATTACCAATAGCCATTGCAAATTCACCAACTTGAACTGAATCAGAATCACCGATTTCAGCAGGAGTTAAATCATCTCTATCAATTTTTAATATAGCTAAATCAGTAACACTATCAGAACCAATTATTTCAGCCTCAACAGGATTATCTTCTTCATATAAATATACTAAAACTTTATTTGCATCAGATACAGTATAGTATTGTGATGATGTACTTGAAGAAGTATCAATTATGTGATTATTTGTTAAGATATAACCATCTTTTGAAATAATTACACCAGATCCAGTTGCTTTAGATGTTGATGATTGAGTCGCAGCTGAAAAAGTAGGATAGTTTGCTGAAACTGAAAAGTCAACTTCAATACCAACAACAGAAGGTAAAACCTTGTTAGCAACTGAAATAGCTGTGCTTGAGTAATCCTCAATACTAACGCCTTTGCTTACAGATCCTTCAGAAGTAAATATTTTTGAAACTTCCTTTTTGGAATCATCAGAATCAGAAGAAACAAAAATATTTCTTACAGCAGGAACATAAAAACAAAGTCCTAATACTAAAGAAGCACCAACAATTCCAGAAATGAAAGACGTTACAAGTACTTTAAATGTTGAATTTTTTGTTTTGTTTGCTTTGCTATTAGAAGTTTCTGTATTTTTATTAGAAGAAACTTTAACAAAGCCATGTTCAGATTTTTCTTTGTTATTATCCATAATAACCTCCTTGAATATATATAATTTAATTTTATTATAAGCTATAATATAACAGAAAAAAATTTTTGTTATTGAAAAATACAAAATCTATATATATAATAAAAATATAAAATTAAAAAAAACTTAAATTTTGGAGGAATTATGTTAAAAAAACAATCCGGAGTAACATTAACTGTTTTAATAATAACAGTAGTTGTATTACTAATATTAGCATCAGTAATAATGTCAATAAATATGAGATTAAATAAAACAGTAGATTTAAAAGAAATACAAGCAAACATGGAAACAATAAAAATAGTAGCAAGTGAATATAGGACAAAATATTTAGATGATGAAACTGAAGATATTTCAGGAAATATTAAAATATCAAATAACTTTGTCGGAGAACACTGTACATCATCAAATTCAAGTGGCGAAATAATTTCTGCATTATTAGAGTACAAAGGAAAGATAGGAAAATTATCAAACTACTGGTTCCAACTTGACTCATCTAATATAGATGCGCTAGGAACAGACATAAAATTAAAAGATGACGAACTATATTTTATAAACTATGAAACTCTAGATATTGCTTATTGCAAGAAAACAACAGAAACAGGTGTAGATGGGAAGAAATGCTATCAAGGAGTAAAAACTAAAAAAGGTGAGTACAACTATTTTTATTCAGATATAAAAAATTTAAAAACAGATGAAGTGAGTAATTAAGATGAAAGAAAAAGAAGAAGAAAGATTAAAAGAATTAAAAAAAGATGAAGAAAAACTACATTTAGATGGAGTTGAATTAATTGCAGGAATTGATGAAGCAGGAAGAGGACCATTAGCAGGACCTGTAGTAGTTGGAATTGCAATAATGCCAAAAGATTCTATGATTGAAGGAGTTAATGATTCAAAAAAAGTTTCTGAGAAAAAAAGAGAAAAATTATATGATCAAATAACTCAAGAAGCAATCGCATGGAACGTTGGAATGGCAGACCAAAATGAGATTGACGAAATAAATATTTTAAACGCTACAAAATTAGCATTAACTAGAGCAATTGAAGGCCTAAAAGTAAAGCCAGACTTAATTTTAGTTGATGCACTTACAAACATTGATACAAAAGGAATACCTTATAAATCAATAATCAAAGGCGATGCAAAAGAATATTCTATAGCAGCTGCGTCAATACTAGCTAAAGTTACAAGGGACAGAATGATGAGAGAATATGATGAAATATATCCTCAATATGGATTTAGCGGACACAAAGGATATGGAACAGCTAAACACATAGCAGCTATAAAAGAATATGGACCATGCATATTACATAGAAAAACCTTCATAAAAAACTTTATAAAATAAAGGAGAACATACAAATGAATATTTTAAGCATAATAGCTAAAAAAAGAGACAAGAAAGTTTTGAGTAAAGAAGAAATCGAACTTTTCGTTAAAGACTACACAAGAGGAGCAATAACAGATTACCAAGCAGCAGCCCTAATAATGGCTATTTATATAAATGGAATGAATAATGAAGAAATAACAAACTTAACATTAGCAATGGCACATTCAGGAGATACATTAGATTTAACAGACATTTCACCAAACATAGTAGATAAGCACTCTACAGGCGGTGTGGGTGATAAAATAACATTAATTCTAATGCCAATAATAGCATCACTTGGAATACCTGTTGCAAAGATGTCAGGAAGAGGACTAGGATTTACAGGAGGAACAATTGATAAATTAGAATCAATACCTGGATATAATGTTAATTTAAGTATAGATGAATTTAAAGAAAATGTTAAAGACATAGGAATAAGCTTGATTGCAGCAAGTTTAAATTTAGCACCAGCAGATAAAAAAATATATGCCTTAAGAGATACAATTGCATGTACAGCAAATATTCCATTAATTGCATCAAGCGTAATGAGTAAAAAGATAGCAGCAGGAGCAAATAAAATATTAATAGATATAACATGTGGAGCAGGTGCTTTTATGAAAAATCCAAAAGAAGCTAAAGAACTTGCAAGCATGATGATAAAAATAGGAAAACTTGCAGGAAGAGAAGTTAGATGTGTTATTACAAATATGAATGAACCAATAGGACATGCAATAGGAAATTCGTTGGAAGTAATAGAAGCAGTAAGAGCATTAAAAGGTGATATGCCAGAAGACATTCAAGAAATAATAAGAACTCTTGGAACACAAATGATCCTAATGGCAGGAATAACACAGGATTCACTAGAAGCAGAAAAAATGATTGTAGATGCTGTAAATTCAGGAAGAGCATTTGAAAAATTTAAAGAACTAGTTCAAAAGCAAGGTGGAGACATAAGCTATATTGAAAATACTGATAAATTCCCAAGAGCTAAACACATTATTCCAGTATTTGCAGAAGAAAGAGGAGCGTTAAAATCAATTGATACAGAAATGATAGGTAATATATCAGTATACTTAGGTGCAGGTAGAATGAGAAAAGAAGATGAAATCGACCATGCAGCAGGTATAATGATGAACCAAAGAATAGGAAATGTTGTAGAAGTTGGGCAAGTTTTAGCATATCTTCATACTAATGATGAAACTAAAATTGATGGAGCCTTGAGAAATATTAAAAATGCATTTGAATTAGATCCAAAAAGAGTTGCAAAACAAAAAGCTATAATAGGAATAATAAAATAAAAAACAAGAAGGCAATATTCGAAAAAAATATTGCCTTTAATTTTAAAGGAGACATTATGATAGAAATTAAAAATGTAAGTACATCCTATACCAAGGGGAAAAAAATAATAGATAATATGAATTTAAAAATTGAAGATGGAACTATTTTTGGATTCATAGGTCCAAATGGAGCAGGAAAAACTACTACTTTAGAAATGGTAACAGGTGTACTTCAAATTGATGAAGGTGATATATTAATAGATGGAAAAAGCATAATAAAAGAGCCAATTGAAGCCAAAAAGTTATTTGGTTTTGTACCTGATTCACCAGAAGTTTTTGAAAAATTAACAGGTTTAGAATATTTGAATTTTATTGGTGATGTGTATGAAGTAAGTTCGGAGAAAAGATTAGAAATTGTAGAAAAACTTGCTAAAGAATTTAAAATTTATGATCATCTACAAGATAGAATCCAAAGTTACTCACATGGAATGAAACAAAAATTATTAATAATTAGTGTTCTTTTATATAATCCTAAAAACTGGATTTTAGATGAACCAATGACAGGGCTGGATCCAGAAGCTTCATATACACTAAAAAATCTTATGAGAGAGCATAGTAAAAAAGGAAACACTGTATTCTTTTCTACTCATGTTTTGGAAGTTGCGGAAAAACTTTGTGATAAGATTGCAATTATTAATAAAGGAAGGATTATATTTGTTGGAACTGTTGAAGAATTAAAAGAAAAAATGAAGAAGGATTCAACACTAGAGGAATCATTCTTAGAAATAATTGAAGAATAATATATATAACTAATATCAATTTAAGAAAAAAGCGCATTGCAGAGTAATTTGTGCTAGAAATTCTTGTGAATTTTTTTGGAAATAGTTCGCGCTTGTCGTGAAAGGGTGCCGAAAAAATTTACTAGAAGTTCTGTGCAAATTAGCTCAAACGAGCATTTTTCCTTAAATTGATATTAGTTATGAAATGCCATTTTTATTTTAAAAATTATATGTACAATGGCAATTTAAACAAATATTAATTCACGAAGGATGAGAAATATGAAAAAAATAACAAGCATAATTATAAAAAATTCGAGGCGACAAGAAAAACAAGAAACAATAAAAGAAAAAATACTATCAGCAATAGCATTCTTAATAGTATTTTTATCATTAGCAATAACAATGATAGTAACATCAATATATGTAACAAAAGAACTAGGCAAAATAAACCAAGAATACACATTTATAAACATATTGCTATTAATGAATTTCATAATATTATTTGGAAAAAGTATATTTGAAAGTTTGAATGCACTATACTTTTCAAAAGACTTAAAAATTTTATTGCGAATGCCAATAAAACCAAAAGATATAGTAAACGGAAAGCTAATAAACATGATACTTTCCGAATATCAAATGGAAACAATAATGTTAGCAATACCAATGATAGTATACGGGATTTTAACAAAAGCAGGAGTGCTATTTTACGCATACATGATAATAATATTAGCAATATTGCCAATAATTCCAATAGTAATAACATCAACAATAATTTCAATAATAATGAGATTTACTAACATAATAAAAAACAAAACAGAAGTAATGTATATAGCAATAATAGCATCACTAATAGCACTAGACTTATTATTTACAGGATTTAACCATAATATAAATTTCAGCATAGCAGAATTTAAAGAAACTGTTTTTAGAATGAACGGAATTTCAGAAGAGATAGCAAACAGATTCGTACTAATAAAACCAACAATGAGCACATTGCTAAATTACAATAATATAGTAGGACTTAGAAATTGCATTTTATATATTTTAGAAAGTATAGCTACATATATCATTGGAGTATTTATAATTTCTAAAGTATATTTAAAAGGTGCAATAGGAACAACAATAAACAGTCAAAAAGAAAATAAAGCAAACAGAAAATTAACAATAGAAGATTTTAAAAAGAAAGATAAGAAAAAAGCATACTTATCAAAAGAAATAAAAGTAATAGCAAGAACCCCGATTTTTTGCATTCAATGCTTAATCATTCCAATAATCTATCCATTAACAATAATGATGGTTGTAGCAATTGCAGTAGTATTATCTAAACTAATAGGAGTTGATCTTGTATCAGATTTAATGAACAAAATGAACACATCACAAATGGCAATGATTTTTATTGCCGTTGGAGAAGTATTTTTTATGATGAATTTTTGTTCAATAATAGGAATATCAAAAGAAAGCAAATCTGCAATCTTAACAAAAACAATACCAATAGGATTCAAAACACAGTTTAATTTAAAAACATATTTAGGAAAAACAATGAATTTACTATCAGTATTAATAATAACATTTGCATATTTTCTAGCTACAAAAAATCCAGTTCAAACAATAGTAATGTTTGCAATTTTATATTTTTTAGATTCAATAGGAGAAAAAATAAAATTATATATTGATTCAAGAAAACCACAAATAGACTGGGATAACGAATATGCAATGATGAAACAAAACACGAATATAATGAACGTATTATTTAAAACTTTAATAACATTAGTAATATTATTTTTAATAAGTAAATTAATAATAAATCAATTTGCATATTTAATATCAATATTAATACTAAGCTTTATAGTAAATAGTTTTATAAATAATTATATTAGTAAAAATAAAATTTTTGAAAAAGTATATTAATTTGAAACCATAATAAAAGATGATTTGTTTTATAAGTAGAATGGAGGTAAAACATGCAAAATGAAATATATATAAAAGAAAAAATTGAGCAGTATTCTGATATGGTATATAGAATAGCGCTAACCAGAACAGATACAATAGAAAATGCAGAAGATATATTCCAAGAAGTTTTTACAAAATTCAGCGAGAAATTACCAAGTTTCAAAGATGCTGAACATGAGAAAGCATGGTTTATTAGAGTCACAATAAACATGAGTAAAAATATGAAAAACACAGCATGGAATAGGAAAGTAGTAACATTAGACGAAAATATAAAATTTGAAAACCAAGAGGAAAATGACATTTTTTCAATTGTATGTGAATTACCTGAAAACTATAAAACAGTTATATACCTATTTTATTATGAAGGATATAAAGTAAAAGAAATTTCTAGCATCTTGAAAAAAAGAGAAGGAACAATAAAAACATGGCTTTTGCGAGCTAGAAATATTTTAAAAGAAAAGATAAAAGGAGGTTTTGAAGATGAACAGGAATAAAGAAAATTACAAAAATGCAATTAATCAAATACATCCAAGTGAAGAACAAAAAAATCAGACATTTGAAAAAATCGTACAAAAGAAAAAATCAAAAAGAATTGCAATAACAAGATATGTAGCAGCATGTGCAGTATTTGCAATCTGTTTATCAGTAGGAGCATTCTATGTTAAAGAAAGACAAGTAACGAATCCAGTAGTAATTGACGAAAAACCACAAACAATTGCTAATGCAGAAAATGATTTACCAAGATTTAAAGATATGGAACAATTGAAAGAAGTAATCAAGACAAAAGGTTCAAAAGACATATATAAAAATGCAAGATCAACATTAGAAATAGCAGATGCTACAACAACAGCAGATTCCACAACAAATGAAGCTAAATACGATTATTCTCAAACTAATACACAAGTAGACAATGTTGATGAAGCAGATATTGTGAAAACAGATGGAAAATATATTTATTATGTAGCTCAAGAAAAAGTATATATAATAAATAGTGAAACTTTAAAACAAGAAAGTGTTATAACATTAGAATCAGATAAAGAAAAAATTTATCCATCAGAAATATATATAAACAAAAACAAATTAATTGTATTAGTAAACGGTAACATGGTAAAAACTATGCAAACCGATGTGGTATCAACTGATGATGAATATACAGAGAGAATTAGTAGCAACTTAGAACAAATGGCAAGAGCGATTGTATATGACATTTCTGATAAAGAAAATCCTAAACAAGTAAGAGAAGTTGCAATAGACGGTTACTATGTTAATTCAAGAATGATAGGAGATAATTTATATTTCATAAGTTCTAAAAATATATGGTATTATGATGGAATAAAAGATGATAATATCCTACCAATTGCAAGAGATACAGCAGTAAGTGAAGAAAATCAAAGAATTGATTGTACTAAAATTGCATATTTTGAAGGAACAAAAAATAATTTATTTACAATGGTAGCAGGATTCAACACAGAAAAAAATGAACCAGCAACAACTGAAACATTTTATGGAGCAAGCGGAGAAGTATATGCAAGTGAAAACAACTTGTATATAGCATCAGTAGATTATTCTTACAATGGATTCATAGAAAGAGAAAATTATAAAACAACTATATACAAATTTAATTTCGAAGAAGCAAAAATAAAATTACAATGCAAAACCGAAATGGAAGGAAACATAAATAACCAATTTTCTATAGACGAATATGACGGAAATCTTCGTGTAGCAACAACACTTGGAAGCGGAGATAAAACAGAAAATAGATTATATATATATGATAAAGACTTGAATGAAATTGGTAAAATAGACAATATGGCCAATGGAGAGGAAATATATTCAGTAAGATTTATTGGAAAAGTTGGATATATAGTAACATTCAAAGAAATAGATCCACTATTTGTAATTGATTTATCAGACCCAACAAGACCAGAGATAAAAGGAGAATTAAAAATACCAGGATACAGCTCATACCTACATCCATATGACGAAACACATATTATAGGAATTGGCCATAATACAAAAACAAATCAGTATGGTGGAACACAAAATACTACAATGAAAATGTCAATGTTTGATGTATCTGATTTAGAAAATCCAAAAGAAATGTTTAGTGTAGACATAGGAAACAAATATGCATATTCAGAAATCACATCAAACCACAAAGCACTATTCTACAATAAAGCTAAAAATTTAATAGGCTTCCCAGTAACAATAACAAATTACAATACAACTAAAGAAGAGTTTGCATTATATACAATAGATTTAGAAAAAGGATTTGTCGAATACGGAAAAATTGAACAAAACAAAAAGGACTGGAGAACAAACATCAAGAGAGGAATTTATATAGGAGATAATTTCTATATACTAGCAGAAACAAAAATTACAAAATATAATTTAGAAACACTTGAAAAGATAGATGAAATAAAATTAGATTAAAATTATTGCAAAAGAAAGAACATTATATTTATTTTTGAATGACGCGCAGTTTGAGAGTTTTTACCTAACCGACTAAACGAAGTTTAGTGGGCGGTAAAATCTCTTAGCAAGGAATAAAAAATAAATATAATGTTCGTAATTTCATAGATTGATATAAAGAAACATCCATATTACATTTTTGAATCACCGCGCAGCGATCAAAGGAACGAAGCTTTGCTTCGCGACTGCGATTGAAGCATTCTACACGGTTTGAAAATAGAAATAATAAATTTCTATTTTCAAGAACCGAAGAATGCGCCAGCAAGGTGTGAAAAAATTAATATGAATGTTTCTTTATTATAATATTTTTTAGATATTGATAATTAAAATCCAGTATGATATAAATTAGTAAATTATAAAAAAAGAGGTACAAAGATTATGAAAGTTGAATTATTAGGAAGTTGCAATCAAGAAGAACTAGAAAGAAGAATACAAACAGTAGCAGCAGCGGGAAAACTATCAAGATTTAAAGGAAACGTCTTTGAAGTATTAGAAAGCTGTAATGATTACGAAAAAAATCTAAAATTAATAAAAAGAATAATAGGAATGGGACATAAATCAATAATAGAACACGATTACCTAGTATTTGCAGTATGTGACGTCACACCAATTATTGAACAAACAATCATAGGAAACAGACTAACATCATTCACTGTAAAATCAAGAAGAGAAGTAGACTTCAGAACAGTAGGCTACTATGTACCAGAATTTAGAGATGAAAACTTAGAAATCCATCCTAAAAATAAAGAATTAAAAGAAAAATATCAAGAACATATGAAATATTTATTTAATGCATATGGCGAAATAGTTGATAGTGGAGTAAGTGTTGAAGACGCAAGATTTATCTTACCATACAGTTATCACAGCAATTTAATTATGGGATTAGATGCAAGAGAATTAGAAAAAATGATAAATTCACTTAGATCAGGAAGACTAAGCAGAATTCAAGAACTAAAAGAATTAGGTGATAGATTATTTGAAATAGCAAAAGAAAAAGTTCCATACTTAACAGAAATGATAGAAAACGCAAACGTAAATTCTGAAAATCAATTTGAATATTTAGAAACAAATTCAAAAAGACCAGAAATAAAAATAATAGACAGACCAAGAATTTTATCACACACACCAAATGCAGATGATATTATAATCAAAAGTAATATTATGTATCATTATCAATGCTCTGAGCAAGAAGCAGAAAAGATTTTAAACGAATTAGAAGCAAAAGATGAAAAAGCAAGAGAAAAAATAATGGATAATATATTACACAAAGATGAATGTAGAGAACTAGAGCAAGTTAATTTTACTCTACAAATTCCTATTTCATTATCAATTCTAACTCATTTAACAAGACATAGAATGCACTCATTATTAGTTCCAGAATTTGTACCTTTATGGAACATGGAAAATTATATAACTCCTGCAACAGTTGAAGCAAGTGCTAATGAAATATATCAAGAAGCTGCTAGAAAGAATATAGAGATGTTTGAATATTTTAAATCAGAGAAGGTAGCTCAAGAAGATTTGATTTATTTCTACATCGGTGCACAAATGTTGAATGTTGTAACTACAATTGATGCAAGAAACTTAAAATGGATTTTGAGATTACGTTGTTGTAACAAAGCTCAATGGCAAATTAGAAAAATTGCACAAGATATTGCTGGTCAAGTAAAGCAGATTGCTCCATTACTTGGTAAAGGTGTTGGTGCTACATGCATGACGGATCGTTATTGCGGTGAAGGAAGAGAGTGCTGTGGCTTGATTGACAAATTGTTAGAAGCAGATAAAAACTTATTGCAAAAATAAAAAGAAAAATACATATTAAATTTTTGAATCACCGCGCAGCGTCCAAAGGAACGAAACGTAAGTGAAGTGACTGCGATTGAAGCATTCTACCCGGTTTGAAAATAGAAATAATAAATTTCTATTTTCAAGAACCGAAGAATGCGACAGCAAGGTGTGAGAAAATTAATATGTATTTTTCTTTTTGCTACTGAAATTGGACATAAAAAAACAACCCTTTTGAAAGAGTTGTTCTTCTTATTTTATTATTTTTCTATTTTTTTATAATTTACAAATGATACTATTGCTAATGTTAATACTGCTAACATTAATGGAACAATATAATCTGAAGCTCCTGTGTATGGCATGTTTTCATTATTTACTGTTGAACTATTAGAAACTTTTTGTACATTATTTGATACTGAACTATTGCTGTTTGAAATTGAATTTCTTGATGTACTGTTATTTGTTTGGTTCCTTGGTGAATTATTTGTATTGTTATTTGTTTCATTTTGTGTGTCATTTGAAGTAGTGTTGTTATTGTTATTGTTATTATTATTATTTGTGTTTCCACCTATTGATGCTCCAATTCCGATATTTGTTGAGATATCTGAAATTTTAACTGGATCATCTAGTGTAGAGTTTGCAGCTGATATTGAAACAAGTTGTATTGCAGCATTTGTTGCTGATGTGTTCTCCTTTACTTTGAAAGTAAATGTTGCAATGTCTTTATCAGTTGTGATTGCTTCTGCACTATCTATCACTAATTTTTTATTATCTTCATTATACGTAACTGTCCAGTTATCTAAGCCCTCTGATTTACTAAGTGTTAATATATCTGTATCAAATTTTAATGTTCCTACTACTCCGTTTATTCCTCCATCAACACTAATTCCTGATAGTTTAAGTGTTACTTTAACTTCAGATCCTTTTGTAACTTTTGAGTTATTTGGTGTTAATGATGCAGAGTATGAACCTGCAGCAAATGATTTACTAATCATTAATGCCATTACTGTCAAAATAGTCAATAATGTGATTACAATTTTCTTTCTTTTCATTCAAATTTCTCCTTTACACACAACATTATAACTTTTTTTCTACATTACGTCAACCCTTTTTCGTTATTTGTCAAATTTTGTTATTCAACACATATTGCTCTTAGTTTTAGTAGGTCTACTATGTCGACTGTTCCGTTTCCGTTTATGTCTGCCGCTTCTAGCTTTTCTCCTGTTAGGATTGAGCCTTGTTGTTCTACAAGGTGAGCTCTCATTTTGGATATGTCTAATGCCCTTGCATATTCGTCTCCTCCTGAGCCTGATATATCTGAAACAACAGAAATAACATATTCCTTTGTTCCTACTCTAACTTTATAACCTGTTCTTACTAGTTTTGTGCTTACTTCGTTTCCGTTTTTATCAACTATTGTATATGTTTGACTTACTGTTATTGCGTTTTTGAATTGTGCAAGTGTTGTATTTACTGGTACTCTTGTTATCATATTATCTTTTATTTTATATGTATCTGATGTTATTGTTTCGTCTGTTGTTGGTGGTGTTTCTTGCTCGCTTTTTGTGTATGCACGTATTCCTACATTAAATACTATTGAATTGTATTGTAAGTCTTGGTATGTGTATGTAGATTGTGTATTGTCAAACTCTTGTGTTGTGCTATTTGTATATACTAAATAGCTTTCGCCTTTGTTTGCTACTGCATAATCATATAGGCTTCCTAATTTGACTATATCGTTTTTCTCCATTTCTATTGGTACACATGCTTGTCCGCTGTCTGCTATGTAAGTTACACAAATTGCAAATTTGTCTTTTGTTAATTCTATATTGCTTAAGTCAACTGTCGTGTATCCTTCTTCCAAATTAACATTTTCTTTTGCTAGTTTGAAATTAACTGGATATCCTTTTTCTCCAAATGTTTCTGTATAATATACGTTTGCTTTTTGTGTTCTAAATGAAGGAATACCTACTTGCAACAATTCTTCAGATTTTTGTGTTGTTCTATCAAAAACGTTTATTACTGATCCTTTTGAGCCTTTTAATTGTAATTCTGTTGTGCATCCTAGTTCGTCGTGTAAGTATACGTTTGTGTATGTTGGTTCTGCTGCTTTTGTAATTGCTGTCATTGATTGTTCTACAAAGAAGTCATCATATGAAATGTATACGAATCCATCATAATACTTATCTTTTCCATATGAGTTTAATGCTATGTATGCTCCTTTTTTTCTCCATGCTGTTCCTTTTGGTACTTGTATATCATCATTACTTGGTAGATAATCATCATCCCAACCAATAATTAATACTGCATGGTTGGCTGTAGCTATTTTTCCATTTACTTTTATTTGTGGCACATATATGTCTTTGTCTCCGTCGACTTGGAATATATTTGCCATTACTCCACCGTTTGTTTTAATTTGTTGTTTTATTGTGTTTCTGAATGTGTCCATACTTGTGATTTCTGATGAAAACACGTCTGTGTCAAAATTGTATGTATTGTAATATTTTATTTCACCTGTTGATAAAACTTTTTTGTATACTGATGGGTATGTTGCATAGTTGTTTAGGTTTTCTTGTACACCGTTTTTAGTTTTTAAATCTGAATAATTAATTCCTGTGATTGCTCCTGTTGATGGCATATCTGATTCTAGTACTGGTCCGTTTCCACTGATGCTATAATTTAGGCCCATATATGCTGTTCCGCCTTCTGCTGTTTGTGCATTTCTGTTGAATACTCCTGATGTGAGTGTTTGGTCTTTAAATACATTGCTTGAAGAATAATTTATGTGTCTTGCTGAATATTCTTTTCCTTGCAAACTTGAATTTGTCGCGTAATTGTATGCTTCATATGCTGATACAAGTGCGTTTGCCCAACATTCATATGTATCACTTCCGCTTGACTCTTGATTTTTTACAGTCAATTTAGATTTAAATGATGGTATATATGATGATGGTAAGCTTGCTCCTATGTTACTGTCTGCAATTTTAGATAATAGTGAACCTATCAGTTTTGTTCCCGATGTTAGTTCTGTTTTCGGTTCATACATGATATTCATTTGTTTCCCATTATTGCTGACAACTTGATTTATTTGTGCTGTGTCTAAGTTTTCTGCTGCTTTTACACTACTGTGTATTGACAGCAATGTTATTCCAGCTAAAACACTTGAGAGAATTTTTTTGTTCATATTATTCTTCTCCTTATATTTATTTTTATAATGTTTTATATACTAGGAAGGATTTGCTCTCCTTCCTAGTACATATTAGTTTTATTCTTCATCATTTTTTTGAATTTTTTTCTGTTTTACTATAAATGCTATTCCCATTACTCCAATTGCAAGTAATAAAATTGTAATTGGAATGATGTTGTTTTTAATGTATGTACGTAATGCGATACCTGTTGGTGCTATTACTGTTACATACTCTGGTGACCATGCATCGTTTTCTGGATATTTTGTCCAGTTCTTTGATACTGTTTCCCAATCGCCTTCTCCTTGTGCTTTTGCTTTCCAATAATCGATGCTATTGTATCCTGCTTTCCACATTTCTTGAGTTGTTGAAATTACCATTGCGTTTCCTGGAACTGAGTTTATGTCTCTTCTACCTGTTGTGTTTGAATATACTAATACTTCTGCTAGGTTGTCTATTCTCATTTGGTTTGCTTCGTCTCCTGATGTTGCTTCTTTTCTTACTGCTATATGAATTTCTGAATAGTATTCATTGCTATCACTGCCTTCTAGGAAGCAGTTCTTTGGTTTTAGTTCTTTTGTTAATGTACTGTTGTATTTGCTTCTTGCTTTATCAGGTTCTGCATATTCGACTCTTCCTTTGTCTCCACAGTTCTCTGTTCCTCCGTCTGGTGTTGGTATTTGTTCTAATTTTCCTAATCTTTCGTTATAGCTTATTGCTATATTTGATCTTGTTGTGTTTATAAACTCTCTATTCTTTTCATCAAAGATATTTAGTTTATTATTAACAACTCTGTATGCTGTTTTGTCTATTAGTCCATTTAGTGATTTATTGTATCCTCCTGTTACTCTCTCGCTTTCTGGTTCTAGTTCTGATGTTGACCATGCTGCATTTGCAATTGAACTATCATTTTCTAGACTTGTGTCAACGTCAATGTAATCAACTAATTGATCTACTGTTGTTGTTACAATTTTGTCTGCATCATATGATATAGCCATATCTTCTAATGAACTATTGTTGTCCGCATAATATTTTATCTTATATGCTGCTGATTCTGTTTTAATTCTGTTTTCATAGTAAAATCTACCAACGTATCTACCATAACTGATAATTTGTGGTTTTATTGTACTTGTGTTGTATTGTGTTCCTGTTTTTCCTGTCATACTACCTCTATACTCGTAGTATGCATTTGCTTTGTTTATAATGTCATCTGCTTTGTATAGTTCAGCTAATTTTCCTGTGTAGTCAGCTTCTGAATTGTTTATAAGTTTAATCTTATATTCAATACGTAATGCTAAATCGTTTAGATAATCATCTTCAATTGATAATGCATAGAATCCTTGTTGATATAGTCCTGATGTTGATGCTTTTGAGTGTGGTAAATATGCTATTTTGTCTAGTCCTGTTGCATTTACGTCTGTTTTTATAATTTCACCATCTTCTGTCATGCTTGCATTTAATATTACTTCATCTGCTTTTAATAATTGAATGTTTTCAATATATTTTTCTAATGCTATGTCTGTTTTTGCTCTTTCTTCTAGACCAAAGTTTATATTTTTTATTGAATATTTATGATTTTCTATTGATTCGTCTTGTTCTGCCTGATTTTTCTTTGCATCTGGTTCGTATTTTTCGCCATTTTCTCTAACTCTTAATTGTTGATCTGATGATTGTTGCGATTCGTCTGACTGTCCTTCGATTTTCATCTTCTTTGGATCTTCAATTTCTATTTGCATTATTGGTGTTTCTGCATACATTTTTGTTGACTTAACAAATTCATTTTCAACTTCGTTAGTATCTGGCGCCTCTCTATCTCTTAAAATTTGTCCTCTATCATTTTCAATTGTTCTTGAGTATGCGTCAACTATCATTCTTCTTGATTCGTTGTCTCTTGCTGTTGATATTTTTAAATCACTAATATCTGTTCCATTAATTTTTGTTTTTCCTGTTAAGTCTAAATATTTATCATTTAAGTGTTCTTCACCTGATTTTTCTGATAAATCTCCCAAGAATTTAGTGTTTTCATAATCTTGTCCATTATATTTGACGATGTTTATTGATGATTGCTGTGATTCTGCATTTTGATTTGTAGAATATTTTATGTCTGTGTTTCCATCACCTTTTGTTCCATAGTCAAATCTTAAAATGTAATCACCTGGTAGGAATCCGTAAATATAATAGTTAGGTTGAGGAGTACGTGGTTTGGTCGTTTCTACTGCGGTTGTTCCTGATTTTTCACCTGTTATTTCGTATGCATGTCCTCCTGTATTATTGTAGTTGTAATAAATTTGAGGAATTTGATAATAGTAATCGTAATTATCATAATTAGTATTGTAATTTTCGCTACTATTTGCTCGTCCAAGATTTATTACTTCATACATTGTTATTCCTACATTAGGTATTAGCTCTTCTCCATTGTCGTAATATCCATTACCAACTTTTATCTTGCTTGCTCCATTGCTTCCGCCAACTTCTGTTTCTTTTTTGTCTTCCCAAACATATCCATACATATCTCTTTCATATGTTTCTAGTTTAATGTTGATTGGTATTGCTCTATCTGTATCATCTTCATATCTTGTTCTATCTTTTATGTTTGATCTCTTAATGTTATTTGGTGCAGAATCTTTGTCAACTCTTCCTGAAACCCAACCGCTTCTATATGCTCTATAATATCTTGTATTGTAATCTTTTGTGCTGTAGTAAGTTGAGTAGTTTGAAATCTCAGCTACATTTTCTTTATCACCTATTATTAATTCTCTGTCTTTGATTGTAGCTAAGTCGTTTTGCATTTTTTCATATCCTTCTTTATCTACTTCATATGTTGTAAATATTTCGGCATATTGATTTGGTTTTACTTTTATTGTGCTTAAAGATTTTGTTGTTGACATTAACATTTTTTGTCTTTTTAGGGTAGCTTTTAAATTATCGCTTCCTGTATCTTCCCATGTAATAGATCCACAATCAACTCCATCTACTTTTCCTTCAAGATTTTGTGCTTTAGTTTCTTTCCACAAGTTGTTTACTGCTGCTGCTTTTGTATTCATAATTCTATAATATGGTGCATCTGCAACTACTTGTTCGCTTCTCTTTGAATTGTTATCTACTATTGATGATTTTACATCTTTAGAAACTATTGTATATGTTTCATCATAGTAATCTGTTATTTCATTAAATTCTACATTGTTTGTGTCTGAATTGTTATATACCCTTACTACATAAGTTACAAATACTCTTAGCTCTGTTCCTTTTTTCATTTCTTGTACTTCAGGAATTGCGTTTTTATATCTTTGATATGATTGATATGCAAGATCTGTAGAATATAGTCCTAATGAGTATTTTGTATATTTTTTTCCTTCCCACTCATTTTGCCTTTTCTCTAAGGCAAGTTTATATTCTGATGAATCGAAGTCTCCTAGTAAGTTGTATTGTTTTGTTATTTTTTGTTCATTTACAATCATTGTAATTTTGTATAAGTCTTTAATTGTGCTCATGTCTGTCTTTGGTCTTTCTTTAAGTCCTAAGTTAATATGTAACATATAGTTATCTATATATCTTCCAACTTCTTTTCCCTTAGCATTTTTGATACGGAATCTATTCATTACATATATCCAGTCTTGAGCTTTTCCGTTTGCATCTTTTTCTTCTACTAATGGATATTTTATTCTGAAGTTTGTTTTCTCTACAGCCATTTCATGTAATTCGGTATTATCATAATAAGTTTTTGCTGTCATTCTATAACGGTCGTATGTTTCCCCTTCTGTAACTTTTTGATTTCCGCCTCCATCTTTTGGTGAAGCTGCAGAATTTAGATTAGATTCTACTTGTGTACCGTCTTCTCCAACTTTATTTGTCTTGCCTCTATAATCAATTGTATTAAATTTTGCATCTGCGTTATCAGTTGCATTGTTTCCTGCACTGTCTGTTGTTTTTGTTTGTCCTACTGTTGAGTTATCATCTTTTATTGATTTTGTACCTGTTATTTCTCCAAATGTTTGGTCAAATATGTATCTTGTATCGACTTGTTCAACTGCCATAGAGCTGTTTGAATATGCATCTGGGTTTTGTTTGTATGCACTTGCTGTTCCTTGGTTTGCATATGTTTCACCATCTGAAGTTGTTGTACTGTTTGATTTTCCTAAATATGTTGTTTGTCTGTATACTTGTCCGTCATATTCAAATTCTATTACATAGAATCCATTTTTTACACTACCTGGTGCTTCTAGTCTTTCTACTTCATAGTGTCCTGCTGAGTTTGTGTATATTGGCCATTGTATTTCTTCACCGTTGCTCTCATGTGCTATTGCTTTTCGAACATTTCTACTTCCTGAATAAATATATATTGTTACACCAACGTTCTTTAAGTTCTTTTCTCCGCCTTCTTTTACACCAATTGTGTAGCTTTTATCATCTTTTTGCGAGTCTTCATCTACCCATACATCACCCGCCAGAGTGGTTGTCAGATCTATGTTCCACCTGAATTTTGCTCGTCCTTTATCATTTCCTAAATTTCCGTCTGGTGTGTATCCATATCCAGCTTTTATTTCATCAAAATATCTATGGGCATACTCAACTCTCATTAATTGCTGTGTAGCAATTGTACCTGCTTTTTTCTTTGAAACAGATATTGTTGCACTAGTATAATAGTCACAATACTCTGTATAATCAAATTCCCATATTTTCTTTTCTTCATTCCATTTATAATGATCTTCTGAATAATCACATTCTCCAAAACTTACCGATCCCGCTGTCCATGACCATTTGTCTATATATCCTGATGAATAGTGATATGTTCCATTTGCTGTTAAACATCTAAAATCAAAAGTTAGACCTCCTAATTTGTGCATTCCTTCTTTGTAATCCATTAATATATAGAATTCCTCTCCTGTATGAGGATAAGAATCGTATTGGTCTGGTATTGAACCTCCTAATGAATCTATATTACTTCTCTCGTTTCCTTCCCATGAGAATGTCCAACCTTCTCCTAGTTCCCAATCTTCTACTTGATTTCTGCCATCTTTATATATTTGTACTGAAAGTGTTGGTACCCCTGTTATACCTGCGAATTGATTTCCTTGGTTACCTGACTCTGAATCTCCATATGATGTTGAAGAATATACTTCCATGTACTGGAATCTAAATGGCCCTACTAAATATCTTTTTCTAGTCGCATCATATGTTACTTGAACATTTGCTTTATTTGTAAGATCTTTTATTGTGTTTTGATATACTCCATTTCTACCGTTTTTTCCGTATGATTTTATTGCTTTATGCATTGTTGCAAAAAGTCTTGCTTCAGCAATTAATCCATCTGCGTTTCCAGCAGAATATCCATCTGAGTCAACATTTTTTCTAACTGCAACTGAATCTAGATATTTCATAAATCTCTCTCTGTCTTTTAATCTATCTTCAAATTGTTTATTTAATTCTGTGATTTCAGCTTGCAATTGTGCTATTTCTGCATTTATTACACTTATTCTTTTTTTAGCTTTTTTTATGTATTTTTGGTATCTTGGAATACTTGAATTGTACTGTTTTTTATTGTTAACATCTGGATTTTGAATTGCATTTATTAATTTTTGATATCTATTGACTTGTGATTGTAATGCACTATTTTCATTTTCCAAAATTGCTATATCATTATTTAAACCACTTATTGCATCTTCATATGATTTTATATTTGAATTTAACGTTGATATTTGTTGATTAACTTTTTGCGTATTCTGTCCTTGTGCTTGCAATCTGTTTCTTTCGTCTTTTCTTATGTTTAATTGTGTTTTAGCATCATCTAATTTTTGTTGATAGCTATTTATTTGTTGTCGTTTTTTCCTAATTGCTTTATTATTATCTGCAATTTCTGAGTTTAATGATGCAATAATTTCTTCATATCCATCTATTTTTGTTTCATATTTATTTATTATTTTTTGCCATTTAGCTATTTTTTTCTCCAATTTTTCTTTTTCTTTATTTAACTTATTAATTTGTGCTTGATTATCTCCAATAATTGCATCTTTTGCTTTTCTTTCTTGTTCATCATTTAATGTTGGATCATCCGGAAATGCACTTTGTGCACCTGAATTTGCAGCAGCTGCTGCCTCTGTTCTCCTCCACCATGCATGATTCGGATAAGAAGCTTTTGGAACTATACCTGGAGTATTTGCTCCTGCCTCTGCAAGTAAATATGCAACTTCGTCATTTGATGCTGATATTCCTCCACCTTCATTATAGTGAATTTCTCCTGTGGCATATATAGTACCTGGTATAGCTCCTGAATCTGGGCTGCATTCTCCTCCTAAAAGGCCTTTCCCTGAATATGAACTAGCTGTTATTTTCATGTTGCTTACAGAATTGGTAAAATGAGTTGAATTTGAATGCGTTCCAGACCTTAATGTAAATGTTCCTCCATCTGTAACATCTACACTTACACTTTTTCCACCTACTGTGCCAGATACTGTGATTTGGGTATCTGCTTTATTAAAATATGGTCCACCATGTTGATTACAAAACATTGCTGAACTCCATACTAAGGAATCAAAATATAATTCGCCTGTATATGGCCCTCTGTCTGCTGAATATTCTTGTGTTAATCCTATTGCCAGAACTTTTGACACATTTATCATTAGGTATGTTGTAATTATTACTACTAATAATACAATACTGTATTTAATAAATCTCTTCATTATACATACCTCCTTTTCTCAAAGAATCTCCAAACGAGAAAGGCTAGAGGTATTAATACGACTAAACTTACAAGAACTATTGGTAATGTTCCAATTCTTAATCCTGTTGTAATACCAACTATTGAATCTGCATATGATAGATCATCTTCTGCTAATTTATTTCCTGGTGTTGAATCTATATCTGCAATTCCTTTGTCATTTTCTGCATCTGCTATTTCAATGCTGTTATGTATTAAGCCTGTATTTTTTTCTGTCATATTTTTTATTAATATTAGTTTTATTTCTTTTGTTTCTCCTGGATTGATTACTTCATCTTTTAATACTGTTGTATATAAGTTTCCATCTGCTCCTAAATACCAATCTGGATTTAATGAGCTATCAAATTCTAGGTCTGATGGCATATAATCAACTAACTTAGTTGCTTTTCCTGATATTGTTCCTTGGTTTTCAACTGTAACTTTATATTCAATTAATACTTTTGAACTATTTACTAAATCTGGATCAATATCTATTTTTGATAGTTTGCTGTTTTCACTTACAAATTCATTATTTTCTGCTGAGTTTTGAATTGTCATCTTTTCAACTGTTGTATCAAGTTTTAGATCAAATATGTTGTCGTCTGTTAATCCTAAATCAACGTTTGCAACACTTTTATCTTCTATTGAAACATTGTCTGTTACATTTTTTCCATCAATATTCATAACTGATGCTTTGTTTTGTGTTAATTCTTCTGAATCTTCTGAACTTAATTCATATTGTTCTTCATCATAGTTAAATTTTACATAGTACTTACCATTTTCTACATTATCGAAAATATAACGTCCAGATATGTCTGTTATTTTTGAGCCTACAATTTCATTTGTTTCTGAATTGCATAAATTAACTATAATTCCTGATAATACTCTTTCATTGCTATCTTGTTGATTGTTATGGTTTGCATCAACATATGCAACACCTGTTAATTTATAATTTTGACTTTCAATTGCATCTTCAACAATTGAACTTACACTTTCTGCTGTGAATATCTTTCCATATAATCTTCCTTTTGCTGTTGCTGTAATGCTGTTTGATATTCCTGGTATTATTTTTCCTGTAAATACTAGTTTTGCTGTTTCTCCTGGTTTTAATATAAGCCATTTACTATCTTCTAGATCCATATTTCCAAAGACTTCTGTACTATCACCTTTTATAAAAGTTAGTGATTTTACTTCAAAGTTGCTTGATGTTTCTACATTTAATGTTAATGTATCTACATCAAATTCACAGTTATTTTTTACTTCGTATGCATATGTTACATCATTATTTTCTGAAACAAATACACTATTTTCTTTATTGATTGGTGTTATTTGTATGTCATACATATAAAATTTTACATCATTTTCATATTCTACGTTTTTGCTTGAGTCATCTGATGTTATTGATGTTTTTGATTTTATATTATATGAACTACCTGTTAAACTATCATCATTATCTAATGAAATTGTGTAACGTAGAAATATTGCTTCTGATGGGTCCATGCTCTCTATTTTAGCTCTTAATACTCCTGTGTTTTTATCATATGTAAAATCAACATTTTTATTTTCATCAACACTTAAATTTGTTACTGTTATTTTGTTTGAAAATTGTTTTGTAAATACTACATTATTTAATTTCTCTCTAGATGTATTTTTCATATTGAATATGCAATCTTTTTCTCTGCCTATCCATTTTTCGTCGTTTACTCCTGTTTCAGTAATTGCTATGTTAGTTTTTTCAACAGGAACTGCCTCTGATTCAAAGCTTTGCTCTGCTATGTTGCTTGCACTTACTTTTCCGCTAATTGTTAATTCTGTTAAGCCTTCTTCTATTTTGAAAGTGTTATATCCTATTGTGATTTTTTCTTCTGAATTTGCTTGTAAATTATCTTTTCTAATTACAAATCCTGTATCTTGTTTTTCAACTGTAAAATCGCTATCTTGTTTCATATATGAAGCTGTTAGTCCATTTACGTTTGGTATTGTTATCATAAGATTTTTAGCATCTACATCGCTTGTATTTTTTATTGTTATTTCATATTCTGCATCTGAGATTTCTTTTATTTTTTCTCCATTTAATTTCATTCCAATTTCTATGCTTGCATTTTTAAGTGTTTCATATCCTATTTTGTTTGGAGATGAATTTTCTTCTACGCTTGTGTCTACTTCTTTATAGTATGTTGCATATGTTCCATAGAATGCGTCTCCTGCTTTTAAGTCAGCTGGTATAACGTAGTCATATGAGAATTGTAATTTGTCATTTGGCTCTAACACATGATTTTCATCTAATACTATTAAATATGATTTTACTCCACCTGTTTTATAGTAATTTGTGTTCCATCCATTGTTTTCATCTGTTAAATCTTCTGTTGCTTCTCCATTTTCTGAATAATAAACTGTGTAGTTTAAATCTTCATCGCTTGATGTGATTTCTGTATCTAAAATTGTATCTACTGTTGTTCCTAAATCTTCACCTGTTGTAATGTCTTTGTTTCCTGCAAAAGGAAGTCTTCCTAATATTCTAAAGTTTGAATATCTTTTTCCTGTGCTATTTAAAACTGTAATGTCCATTGTTGCTAATTTAGCTTCTGTTCCTTCTTCTAGTAGGTCTGTGTCAGCTCCTTGTTTTACAGAAGATATTTTGTTTGATGTGTTTTCTGTATTTTGTGTATTTTCATTTTCTTGAGTTTCATCTTTTGTTTCTGATGTTTGTCCTGTTACTAATCCTTCTGGTGCTTTGTATGAAATTTGAATTCCATCATATCCATTCATACCATATGAAACATCGTTGCTTGATAATAACATATGCCATTCTGATTCATTGTTATATTTGCTGGCAATTGCATTGTAATAATACATCTCTATCATTTCGCTTATGTTTCCAGCAAATTCGTCTACTCCTAAATCAACGTCGAATGATATTAATGTTCCATTTGTTTCTTTGTTTATATTGTATGATGTTTGACTTCCTTTTAAAGAAATTCTAATTATTTGATTGTTTCCATCAATTAAGTTCTCTACGTTTGCTATTTCTAGTTCATTGTTTGCATAGAATAAATCTATATTTTTTATTCTTGCTTCTTTAATTGCTTGTGGTAGTCTGATTTCAAATACTGGATTTTCGTATAAGTCTGATGTGTCTTCGTTGTTGTTTAATCTTATTTTGAAATTAACTCCTTCATTTGCTGAAACACTAGAAAGTTCTGATTGTGATATTTCTAATGTTGCATTTGATGTAGTTGGATTTACACTAACTACTGTTTCTGCTTCGCCTAAATCATCAATTGCTCCTTCATTATATGTTATATATGCTTGTGATGCATTGATTAATTTAGCAAATGTTTTAATGTCATCTCTTGTGAAATCTATTTTCTTTATTGATTTTGTGCTTATAATTGAAATGTTCCCATCTGTTATTGGTCCTGATGTTATTATTTTTATTTTTGTAGTTCCATCTGGATAATCTACTATATAATTTCCTTCTTCGTTTGCATCTTGTTCAAATTTTATTTCTTTTATTAATTCATCGTTTCCATTATATATTTGAACATAACCTGATTCTCCTAATATATTAACTAAATTCTCTCTTGAAAATTCAGTTGATTTATAATTAGAAGCAGTTTCAATATTATATTCATACATATTTTGCTCATCTGTAAAATATTCTCTAGTGTCTACTATTTCTAAAGAGCTTATTAAATCTGATCTGCTGATGTTTAATATATCTTTTTTAGTATATGTTATTTCGTATTTTTCGTTTTGGCTATCTGCCATTAAATAACCTTTGCTTATTGGTTCGTCTTTGTCTTCTTTCATATATTGAACTATGTTTCCAATTGCTTGAGTTAAATCATATGCTATCTCAAACTTATTATTTTCTGTGTTTCCTGCATAATTATTTATTGTAAATTCTACATTTCCATTTACTGTTGTTATTTCTGCGTTTTCTCCTGTGTATGAGAATGTTATTGTATATTCATCTGAACCATATGAATTGAAGATTGCTCCATCTTTTTCATTGTTTCCTACATTAATATATAAAACATTTTCTTCTCTTCTATAGTTTGATTCTGTAAATTCAATCTTGCTATCTTCTCTTCCTTCTGTGTAGCTTAATTTGTTTGCTTCAACTTGTATATTTGAAATTTCTAATCCTTCAACTTGTGGTATATCTATTTTTAATTCTGAATTTTTTATTGGTAAATTGTTTGTTTGATCTTTACCTGATATTTTAGCACTAACTTGTAGTATTTTTCCTTTTACTCCGTCTCTTTCGTAGTTAATATTTTTTATCACGTTATATTCAAGATTTGTAGAAGTTTGTTCTTTCCATGAAAGATTTGCATTTAATGTCTTTTCTATTTTTTGCTCTTTTCCTTCGTTGTCAACAAAGATTCCTGAAAAAGTTACTTGATTTGATTTGCTTATGTATGTTGATGTCATACTATCTTTTCTTACAAATTCAATTGGTATTGATATTTTTTGTGATTCATTTTCATTTAATGCTTGGACTTTTATTTGATTATCTTTAATTTTCACATCTGAATTTTCTTGGATTGTGAAATTTAGATTGTCGCCAAACTTTAATGTTCCACTTTTCAAATACCCTTTCTCATTAACTTTAATTTCAAAATTCAACTTTAGATTTTTTTCACTAACATCACAATTAAGCGATTCTGCATTTTCTACAGTTTCACTTGAAAAATAGCTTTTTACTTCAACTGCGTTTTCATTGTTTTCTGCTGCAAAGCTAAAGTTATTTAAAATTGGCATTGCGTCTAGCAATGTTAATAGAAAAATAATCATTGTTGCAATTATTTTTTTGAAAATCATCTTTTTCTTTTGCATAGTAACTTTTTTCCCTTCTACTTTCTTGCTGTTTAGCATATTCATTATTTATATTAATAGTTTTTATTTTTATGTCAATATAAGTTTTTTTCCATTTTTATTATCTTAATTTACTATGTTTTTACGGATATACAAGAAAAAAAGCAATTTTAAATTCTTATTAAGTTTTGTTTACATTTTAAAAACTAATTATTTTTTTCACAATTCTTAGTTGTGTTTCATAATATATATAAAAACGTTGCATATATTGAAACTAGGAGGGTTTCGTATGAATAATTTAGATATGAATGCTATAATGAAAATGCTTTCAAAAATGGATAAAAAAGACTTGGAAGTTGGGCTTGCCAAGGCTCAGGAGATTTTAAAACAAAAGGGCGTTGAAAATAATAACAATTCTAAGAAATAGTTTTAGAAAATTATTGTTGCTTGCTCATGTCTTTTGCTATCTGTATTATGATTGGATTATTTTATTTTTATCATAAGTAATCCTTATAAAATTTTTAAAAGGAGGTATTTTCATGGATCCAGATTTATTAAAGCAATTGTCTGATATGCTTTCCGAAAAAGATATTGATTTGAATCAAATTTTGGAGAATTTTCAGTCTACGTCATCTGATGAAAATACCGCCAATTCACAAAATGATTCTAATCAGTTTGATCCAGAGATGCTACTTAAAATGCAAAAGCTTTTAAGTTTACTAAATAAAAATAAAGATTCTAAAGATGAAGTTCTATTAAAGGCTCTGAAGCCTTATATGAGGGATTCTAGAAAGGAAAAAATTGATCAGTATATAAAGCTATTACATATTTTAAACTTATTCGAGAAATTTCAAGAAATGGGAGGGAATTTAAGTGATTTTTTATAATCCATTTTTTTCAGGATTCCCTCCTTTTCCATTCGAAAAATCCACAAAGTCTTCACGAAAAGTGGATAACACCTTTAAAAAATCTAGTTTTTATTTACAAAGACAAAATAATGAAGTTCAAAATAACGTTGATATACCAGCAGAAAGTTCAAATTACATAGTTACTTCTAAAAATTTTTCTGAAACTTCTAAACGTCAATCGGACAATAAAAAAAGTAATCCTAAATCTTCCTTTTCTCTTGGAAAATTTAATGATTACTTACAAGAAACCGATAGCCTTATTCTTTTAGCTTTATTATATTTTTTATATACTCAAAAATCATCTAGTGGTCCTTTAATGATTTGTTTGCTATTACTTTTACTTGATGATGATTAACCTATTTCTATATTTTCACCGTCTAAATATATGAATGGTAGTTTATAATCATTTTCAGGTATTTCTTTTAGTATATTTGAAATTCTAACTTGTGTAGGTTCAATGGAATTTGCAGATATTATTGCTTTTTTATTTCCATTTGCTCCTGCATGAGCTAGTCCTCTGATTTTTCCTGTTACTATAATGTTTTCTCCTGCTATTACTTCTGCTCCATAGTTTAGATCTCCTAGTATAGCAATGCTTCCAGAGAATTCTTCACGTTGACCTGAACGTAAATTTCCTCTTATAAATTTAGTTTCTGATGTTTCAACCGAACTTTCAAATGTTCTTTTTATTGCGTGTAATCCTAGAACTTCGCTAGTATCTCCAAATGTTATTTTTGTATCAATATCGTCTTTTAAAATCATTTTTATTGCTGTTTGTTCGTTCTCTTTTAATGCTTTGCCAATTATGTGTATAGGTTTAATATCTTTTTCATAGTATTTTTTTATACGAGGTAATTTTGCTCTAAATTCTTCTAATACCTCATCAAAATCTGTTGCTGCATTTACCATAATTTTAATTTCTTCTTTTGTACTTGAAACTCTTAAACAACTTCTCATAATTTTACTCATTCCTTTTAAAACATTAATTTTTAATAACTTTTTCGAAATAATTATATCATCATTTTTGTCTTTTGTGTTGTTTTTATTTATATTCTAGGAAAGTTTTTAAACTTTCCTAGGTGATTTACTATCTAATAAATTCTGTTTCAGCACTTGCGCTTACGTCTTCATTTACTTGTTGTACGTTCATTCCAAAGTATTCACTGATTATATCTCTTACAACTTCTGCAACATAATATCCGTGTCCACCGTTTTCAACCATACCTACTACTGCAATTTCTGGATCATCAAATGGGGCAAATCCAACGAACCATGCATTTATAATGTCATTTCCATCTGCATCTTTTCCAGCTTCTGTTGAGCCTGTTTTACCTCCAACTGCAATGCTAAAACCTTGGAAGATTGATGCTGCTGTACCAGTATCATCTGTAACACCTCTCATTCCTTCTAGTACTGCATTCATATTTTCATCACTTATTTGTAAGCTATCTGTATCTTTTGCTGTAATACCCAGCTTTTCATTTACGTATTCTTGAATTTCTGCTGCTGATACTTGTTTTCCGTCTGATGTAACTATATTTTTTATTACTGTTGGATTTACTACTTTTCCTCTGTTTGCAACCATTGCAATGTATTTTGCTACTTGCATTGGTGTAAAGTCATTGTAACTTTGTCCAATTGCTGCAGAAAGTAATGTACTTTCTGGTGCTGTATCGTGTTTTGCCTCTGATGTTTGAGGTGATGCTAATGTTCCACTTGCTTCATATGGTAACTCTATTCCCGTTTTTCTACCTAGTCCAAAATAGTTAGCATATGCTGATAATTTGTCTAGTCCTAATCTCCATCCTGTTTCGTAAAAATAATAGTTACATGATTTTTCCAATGCTTGTATTACATTTATATTTCCATGTCCTGTATGATATGAATCATATATCCAGCAATGGGGTTTATTTCCTCGTGGATAAATTCCTGTATCATTTATTCTTTCTCTTGTCGTTATTTTTCCTTCTTGCAATCCTGCAATCGCAGTTACCATCTTGAATATAGATCCTGGAGCATATGTTCCTTGTATTGCTCTATTCATAAGTGCTGAATTTGCATTGTATTCATTATATTTTGCTTGGCTAATTCCGTTTAAAAATTGTGATGGTTCATAATCTGGATAACTTACCATTGCTAGTACTTCACCTGTTTTTACATTCATAACTACAGCTGAACCACCTTGCGCATTATATGTTTTTCCAAATCCACCTGATTTAATTTTTTCTATATTGTTTTTTAGTGCATTTTCTGTTACGCTTTGTAAGTTTGCATCAATTGTTAATACAACATTCGCTCCACCTACAGCTTCTTTTGTAACGTACTCTCCTGTGGATGTTCCGTCAACGGTCATATCAATTTGCTTTGTTCCATTTTCACCTTTTAGGTAATCTTCAAATAATCTTTCAATTCCTGTTTTACCTATGTAATCATCTTTTTGATATCTATCAGATTTTTCAGCGTATTCGTCTTCTCCAATTCTTCCAATATAGCCAATTACGTGTGATGCCAAGCTTCCTTGCGTGTATACTCTATTTGCTTTTGTTTCTACTGAAACTCCTGGCAATTCTTGACCTTGTTCATCAATTTCTAGAATGCTTGCTCTTGATACATTAGAAGCTATTTGCAATGCACTTGTTGAAGAATATCCTTCGCTTTCAATTGTATATCTTAATCCAATTATTTTTCTTGCTTTTATTAAATCAGCTTCTGTTACTTTGTATTTATCTTTCATTACATAAAAAGCTTCTTCTGGGCTTGCTTGTGCTGATATTTTATATTTATCACGCCAGTTATTTAGTTCTTCTTCTGAATCAAAATTATATTGAAATGGCTCAACTGATATTGGAAATTCATCAATATACTTGTCCCCATTTTTTTCGAATATATCAGCTAATTTAAGCATTGCATTATTAATTTCTTCGTCTGTTGCTTTTGTTTTGAAAAGTTGTACGTTAAATCCCATTTGTGTGTCTGCCAAAATTGTTCCTGTTCTATCTAGAATTTTTCCTCTGGCTGCTTGTATTACCGCTTCTTTTGATAGTTTTGTATTTGAGGTTTCACGATATTCTTTTCCATGTATAATTTGCAGATTAAATAACTGAACAAGCAAAACTATTCCGAACTATGTAAATAAATGTATTTAATAAATTAAATCTAAAATTCGTTTTTTCTGTTTCTGTTTTATTAAACAAATTCTACCTTCTTTCTAAAAATATCTTGTTAATATATTTTTTTCTTTGAATTGTCTTTCTAATAATGCTCCTAATTTTATAAAAGCATTATAGAAAATAATTGTTAATATTGTGTTGTATATTACTTCTACTAATAATATTTTTGAAAATGCTTCAATTTCAATTGGTATCTCAAGGATTAAAGCATTTAAAAAGTAATTTGTTACTTCAAAAACTAGTGTCATTCCTATTACCATAATTAATATTGTAAATTTATTGTCTTTTGAAAAGTTTTTATCAAAATAATTTGCTATTATTGATATTAAACAAAATAATATTGCTGTTGCTCCTAGTGTTTTGCCTATTACTAAATCTAATGTTATTCCTGTTAATAATGCCATAATTAAGGAAAATTTATTATCTGTGAATAGTCCTAAAAATAATATGTATATTACAAATATATTTGGACTTATTCCTGCAATTGTAAACCATCCGAAAAAGTTAGCTTGTATGAAATATAGTATTATAAAAATAAAATATGTAATAACTCCTATAACAAATTTTTTCATTTTAATCCTTTCTATTGGCTCTATTGCTTTATTACAAGAACCGTGTATAATTTTGAAAAGTCAACTGCTGTTTCAACAATTGCATATCTGTCTGTTATATTTTTTGTATTTACTACTTGTTTGATTGTTCCTATTGTAATTCCTTTTGGATAAATACCACCAATACCTGAAGTTACTACACTATCTCCTACTAGTAATTCTGATGATGTGTCAATGTATGATGCGTTCAAACATTTGTTATTTTCTACAGATCCTCTACATATAATACTTTCTGATGATGTGCTAATCATTGCACTAACTGAGCTCGCACTGTCTACAATTACTTGAACTTTAGCTGTGTTATCTGTTACTGATATAACGTGTCCCACTAATCCTTTGTCTGCTATTACTGTCATATTTTTTTCAATTCCTTGTTTTGAGCCTGCATTTATGACAATGTTACTGCTGTAGTTACTTACATCTCTATCTATTACATATGCTGGAATTGTTTCATATTCCTGATATTTTTCTGAAAGGTTTGCATATTCTTGCAATTTTGAATTTTCTGCTTTTAATACTTCAAGTTCTCTTACTTGTGTTTCAAGTTCTTGATTTTTGGATTTTAATTCTTCATTTTCTTTTTTTAATGTATCTAAGTTTGTAAAAAATTCTGTATCACCTTTTACTTTATGTCCTAGCATTGTAAATGCGTTTTGAACAGGCATAATTATTGAAGTTACAAAGCTTTCTGCATATGATAAATTATCTCTATTTAAATTTGTTAAAATTACTAATAATATTAATATTATTACTGCAATTACTGTTCCTATTGCTCCAGAACGTTTATTTTTATACATATACTAAACTCTCCTTTTAGTTTTTAATTCTCTCATTTTGCTGTCGTCATTTAAAATTTTATTTATACCAAGAGCAACACATTCCATTGGTTTTTCTGCAATTGTTGCATTTACTCTAACTCTCTCTTTTATTACTTCATCTATTTTGTCTATACATGCTCCACCACCTGTTATTGTTAGCCCCTTTTTATATATGTCATTTATCAATTCTGGTGGAGTTCTGTCTAATGTTTCTCTAATTGCTTCTATTATCTTTTCAAGTGACACTTTAATTGCATCATGAATCTGAAAAGCATTTACTCTTATTTTTTTAGGGAATCCTGTGACTAAATCTCTTCCTTTTACTTCTTTTATCTGATTTACTATCGGCTTAACAGAGGCTAGTTCAATTTTTAGTTTTTCTGCTGCATTTTTTCCAATTTCGACATTCATATTTTTCTTTATATATTCTATTATGTTTTCATCTAAATCGTCTCCAGCAATTCTTACATAGTTGCATGAAACTATTCTTCCTAATGCTATAACTGCTATTTCTGTTGTTCCACTACCAATGTCTACTATCATTGAAGCTTCTGGACTTGATACATCTAAACCGTCTCCTATCGCTGCTGCTAATGTTTCTTCTACGAAATAAATTTCTTTTGCTCCTGTTGCTAATACTAATTTTAAAACTGCTCTTTTTTCTACTTCTGTCATTCCAATGTGTAAATTTATAAGTACTCTTGGACTTCCTATATTTTCTTCTCTTTGAAGTTCTTCTATTATTTCTTTTACAATCATTTCTGTTGCATTTAAGTTTGCAATTCCACCATGTTTAAGTGGTCTTAGTGCTTCTATTTTTTCTGGCGTTTTGCCTATCATTTGTTTTGCTTCATTTCCAACTGCTACTATATCATTAGTCTTTTTTTCTATTGCTATTATTGCTGGTTCATTTTTTATAATCCCTTTGTCTTTTAAGACTACTAATATAGATGATGTTCCTAAATCAATTCCAACATCCTTACCATGAAATTTAAAAAAGTTCATATTTTCAACAATCCTTCCAAATGTCCTAAATTTACATGTTTAAACTTTTAAATAAGTCATGCATAATTTATTATTTGACGCATTTATACAAATGCACTTCTATATTCTCCATCCCCAATTACTATGTGGTCTAAAAGTTTTATTCCAAACATTTCAGCACATAATTTTATTCTTTTTGTTACTTCAAAATCTTCTTTGCTAGGGGTTGCATTTCCACTTGGATGATTGTGCAATAAAATAATTTTATTTGCTCCCATTTTGATTGGTTCTGCTAAAATATCTTTTGGTTCAACTATTGCTGAATTTGTCCCCCCTAAAGAAACATCTTGTATTCTTAAAATTTTATTTTTTGTGTTTAAAATAATAATTTTCACTATTTCTCTTTTCTCAAATCGTAATTCTTCCATAAAAAGCTTAGCGACATCATCTGTTGATTTTACGAATATCTCGTTTTCAACTGGTCTTGTTAAGCGCTTTGCAATTTCAAATGCTGCTTTCAATCTTATTGCTTTTACTCTACCTATACCTTTTATTTTCTTTAGTTCTTCTAACGAAAGATTTTGCAATGCTCTTAATTTATTTTCTGTGCAACCATTTGCAAGTGAAATAACTCTTTGAGCTAATTGAATCGATGTTTCTTCTTTTGTTCCGCTTTCTATTATGATTGCCAATAATTCTGAATTTGATAATGTTTTTTCGCCATACATTTCTAATTTTTCATATGGTCTTTCAGACATTGGTAATTCTCGTATTCTTTTTGTCAATTAAAGTATCCTTTCTGTAGCCCCCAAGCATCTTTTTTTAGATACTTTCCATTAAAATTTATTATAAATAAATGCTGCAACTATCATTCCAACTATGCTTGCTACATTTATTTTTATGCGTAATTCTAAACTAATTCTTAATATACTTAAATCTATCCCTACAGGTCCGCTAGTTCCAAATTCTTCTCCATATGCTAGCCAAGATAACCAGCTTACTTGAGAGGCAAAATTAGCAATAAGCCCTCCTATAACTATTCCACATAGTAAAAAAATTAATAATATCCACAAATTTCTTTCTCTTATCATACTAAATTTCCTTTCCGCAGTAGTAATTTTAGTATTTTTTTGTCTTGTTTTTTGAGCATATTTTTTTACTACTACATTTTGTCTTTTGCTACGGATAATTACATTTAAGCACGTATGTATTATATATTCTAGGAGCTTTTTTTTCAAGTTTTTTTCCACGTTTTCCACATTTTTATCATTTATTTTTTTCATGTCTAGTGCTACAATTTATTTAAGTTTATTTTATTGCAAAAGGAGACTATAATAAATGTCTAATTTCAAATATATTTACATACCTGTTTCTACCTTAGAAGAGAATCAGATTTCAAAAGAATCTGCCTTTCAAAACTCTACTAAATTTCAAAATTTTTTGAAGACTTTTCTTAATGAAACCGTGCCTTTTTCTGAAATAACTAACATATTTTTTGCTAATAATTGTTTTATTTTTGCTGTAAAAAATAAAACTAATATAGAATTTGAAAATGCTTCTACTTTTTATGAATTTAAGTCTTTTATTAATGAAACACCATTTGCAAATAAAATTGAGATTGATGATAAAAAAAGAGAAATATCAGTTTTATCAGATATTCCCCCTATTTTTTATAATTTATTGTATGAATTTTTAGTATAAATAATTTTGTGGATTGTAGCATATTCCGTTTATTCTTACTTCTAGATGTAAGTGTGGCCCTGTTGAATTTCCTGTTGTTCCAACTGTTGATATCATTTGTCCTTGTGATACTTTTTGTCCAACAGAACAGTTTATTGAATTGCAGTGCGCATAATATGTTTGAACACCATTTCCATGATCTATTACTACTAAATTTCCATATGTACCTTTACGTGCTGCATATGTAACTGTACCTGCTGCTGCTGCTCCGATTGCTGTCCCTTTAGTTGTTGCTATATCCAATCCTGTATGAATTCCTCTACTTCTTCTTCCAAATGGTGATGTAATTGTTCCTGAAACTGGTCTTGCAAGAGTAATTCCAAGTGCTCGTCTTTCATATGAAACTTTTTGAGATGTGTTTACCGTTCCCAATCTTGAAGATACTGCTGTTTGAGGTTCAGCAACTACTTTTGGTGCAACATATAGAGCAGATACAACATTTTCAGTTGTTGATTCTTCTAGTTTTTCTGAAGAATATTTTGCTACATATGAAATACTTTCTACGTTTGTACTATTTTTTCCTTTTAGTTCTGCAATTATTTTTTCTGCTTCTTCTGCTGTAGCTACATATGCTTTTTCTTCGCCGTCTTGCATTATTGCAAAGCTTTTATAATATGGTGTACCTGATGCAATTACTGTATCAAATACTTCATCTTCATTTATTTCAACATCTTTTTTAGAATAGCAAATTTCATATTCTGGCATCTGGTCAATTTCTAAAAAAGCCACCTGTTCTCCATCTCCAGAGTTCATATATTTATCTATTCTCTCTTCTAATTGTCTTTTGGTATCAGTATAACCTATTATTGTTCCATTTAGTTTAACCGCATACATTGGTTTAAACAAAAAATATAGTACCCCTAATACTAAAAATAACGCTATTGCTATTATTATTACTAATTTTATTGATTTTCTAAAGTGAACAAAAAGAGTCTTCATTTGTCTTCCTTTCCAAACTTTATATAATATAAATTTATATTATACGCGAATATTATACCTTATAACTGCGTTTTTCTCAAAGCCAATTTTCTTAATTTTTCAAAATAAATATTACAATAGCTCTTTATTTCTCTAATTTATTCGTTTTTTCTAACCTTTTCTTTAAATACCATAGGGAAATAAGCTTTTCCTTCATTTTTGAATAAATTTTAGATTTTTGTAAATACTTTATTTGAAATATTTATGTAAGGAGGATTAAAATGGCAAATTTAACTCAGGTCGAATTACAAAATTTAAGACATCTTATTGGAGTTCAAGATACAAACTTTCAAAAACTAACAAATTACGCTAATACATGCGTTGATCCGCAGATTAAGCAATTATTTACTAAGTCTGCGCAGGACACATTAAATACAAAGCAAAAATTAATGTCTTTTTTATCTGAATAAGAAGGGAGTGAAATATTATGGATGAAAAATATATGGTTAATGACATATTAGAAGGATCAAAAAGTTCTTTAAAAACATATGCTGGAGTAATTACAGAAGCTGAAAACACTAATTTACGTCAAACTTTACAAGAGATTAGAAATTCTCAAGAAACTTTTCAGTATGATTTGTACAGAGTCGCTAATTTAAAGGGATACTATACTCCATCAGCTCAAGCAAGTCAATCTGAAATTAATCAAGTAAAAACAGAAGTTCAATCTTAAGACTATACTTTTTGGTATGGTCTTTTTTCACATCTTAATTTATTTTTGAATAAAATATTTATTAGTATAGTTGAAAATTTGATTTATTTTCAATTAGATTTGTACATTCGGAAAGGAATGCAATTTAATATGGAAACTTTAAAATTAGGTTCTACTGGTACTATTGTGCAATATTTACAAAGTACTTTAAAAACTCTTGGATTTTATAATGGTAAAATTGACGGAATTTTTGGAAATCAAACTAAAAATGCTGTTATTATATTTCAGCGCGAATTTGGAATCTCTCAAGATGGGATTGTTGGGCAAAACACTTGGAACAAGCTTTCTTCGTTTTTTTATATTGTTCCCACTGATATTTCTTACGGATCAAATATATTAGCAATAAATTCAAAAGGGTTTGCTTCTAAATTTCCTTTTTTAGAACAAGGCAATATTGGTTATTCTGTTTTGGGAAAAGAATTAAAATATTTTAAATTTGGTAATGGGTCTAAATATGTTTTTTATAGTGGTTCTATTCATGGGAATGAATGGATTAACACTACTCTTTTAATGAAATTTTTGGAGAATTTATGTACAGCATATTTGAATCGTGAGAGCATTTGGGGCTATCCTGCTGTTTCTCTTTTTAGTCAGTATACATTGTATGTTGTTCCTCTTGCTAATCCTGATGGGGTCGATTTGGTCGTTGGTAATTTGCAAAAGTATGATTCAAAAAGTTACAATTCTGCTAGACAGCTCTCGCTTAATTATCCTTCTATTCCGTTTCCAAATGGTTGGAAAGCAAATATTGAGGGTATCGATCTAAATCTCCAATTTCCTGCTGAATGGGAAATGGCTCGTAGTAATAAATTTTCTCAAGGATATACTAAGCCTGGCCCTAGAGATTATGTTGGTCCATCTCCTTTGTATGCTCCTGAAGCAAGGGGGATATATAATTTTACTTTGAGTAAGAGATTTTCATTGATACTTGCATATCATTCTCAAGGTGAAACAATTTACTGGAAGTTCTTAAATTATTTACCTCCTCATTCATATGAAATCGGCAGACATTTTAGTCAAGTAAGTGGTTATCTACTTGAGACTACTCCATATGTTTCTGGTTTTGCTGGTTATAAGGATTGGTTTATTCAAAATTATAATTTACCTGGATACACAATAGAAACTGGTTTAGGGAAAAATCCTCTTCCAATTTCACAATTTCAAGATATTTATAATAAAAATATTGGCACATTGATTTTGGGTATGTTGCTCGTTTAAAAAGTTATTTTATATGCTAGGAACTTCAGACAACATTCCTATTATATAAAAAAAGACCTATAAAGTATTTTTTTCTACTTTATAGGTCCTATTATTAATTGTTTTTATATTTTAGAATGCATCTGATTCACATTGTGTTCCACTTGGTATTTGTTTGTTTCTTAAGTTAGTGTTTCCAAATGCGAAGTGTCCAATGTATTTTAATCCTGAATTAAATTTTACTGAACCGTTTTGGAATCCATTACAATATCTAAATGCAGATTGTTCTATTCTTTCTAACTTATCATTACATATTAATGTGCTTAAGTTGTTTTGGCAACTTTCAAATGCTGATTCTCCAATTACTTTTACCTCTGCTCCTAGTGTTACAGATCTTAAACTACTACATCCCTTGAATGTTCTAGGTAGTATTTCTGTTATTTTAGTGTTTCCATTAAAATCTATTTTATTTAATCTAGGTTGTCCCCAGTTTACTGATGCAAATGCTTCTTCTCCAATGTATTCCAGATTTTCTGGCATTATTAATTCTGCAATTGCTCCATTTGCAAATGCTCTTTTCTCTATTCTCCTTAGTGATGATGGTAAGTCTATTTTCATTGTGCTATTTGCATTTGAATTATTCATAAAGCACCCTTCTGGAATAATTTCTATTGGTGCATCTATTGTTATTGTAGAAAGGTTTTGGCAATTTGAAAATGCATATGCTCCAAGACATGTTGTTCCTATTACTAGTTCTTTTGCGTTTACTGCCATTGAGAATAGTCCATTACCGCATGATGCTCCATCAGGCATTTGGCAAGATGGGCCAATTGTAATTTTTGTTACTTGTTGGAATCCTGCTCCTCTAAATGCGTTAACATCAATTATTTTAGCATTTATAAATATTTCTTTTGGGTTAGATCCACCACCTAGGACAGTTGATTCAACATCTTTTACTGTTCCCGGAATTTTTAAAGCTCCACCATTTAAGTTTACACCTGTAAATGCATTTTTTCTTATTCCTATTATTGGTTTTCCATTTGATTGATATGCTGGTATAATTATGTTTTTCCAGTTAATTGAATCTGTAAAATATTTTGAATATGCTGGATCATTACGATGTTTATCGCAGAATTCTTTATCAACTCCAGTAATATATCCAGAGTCATCATAGGTAAACATATCTGAAGGTGCATTAAAACATTCGTCTTCCCATGATGGTGTTTTTGACTCAACATGTAATTTATCAAATACTTCTTTTGGCCTTGGATAATTTTTCTTTCCAACTTCTAGAGTATTTTCTGCATATACAGTATGAGTCGCTTCGTTTATGTAATATTGTGTATCATATACTTTTGTAACTCCTATAAAGTCTGTATTTACTAAATAATATGTATCTCCGTCATTTTGATTAAAAAATTCGTCATCACCTTTCATTTGACCTCTTGTTTTTTTAGTTTTCTGGTCAATTGGTAAGACTCCGTTTTCAATGTAATACATTTGAGCTTTGTTTTCGATTTCTTCTATGTCTGCTCGCATGTTACCAAATTGCTCCATTTGTATTGAGTTTCTCGCATAAAATGCTAAAACCGAAATAATAATGGTAATGACTATAACCATAAGGGTAATTGTTATAATTGTAACTCCATTTTCTTTTTTTACAAATTTTTTCATATTATTTGTATTCCTTTCTTCGGATATCAGTCAGCTTTTTACAACCTATCCCTTATTTTTCTTCTTTTGTTTCTTCTTGGCAGGTATCTTTTATTTCTTCAAAAAATTCTTTAAACCCTAACGCAAAAACTGCGATTACTATAAGTAAAAATGAAATTGCTTTCCATACTCCACTTTCTAATAAAATTATTGCAAACATTCCTAGTGATGCGCTTATGCAATATAAAATCATAACGGCTTCTTTTTGTGAGAAACCATGTTTTAATAATTTATGGTGTAAATGTCCTGCATCTGGTTTCATGATTCCTTTTATTGATTTGTTTTTAACAATTCTTCTAACTATTGCAAATAGTGTATCAAATATTGGTAATCCTAAAATTATTATTGGTAATACAACTACAAGTGCTGTATATGTTTTTGCCACTCCTAATATTGAAATTACAGCTAATGAATATCCAAGGAAGTTTGATCCTGTATCACCTATAAATGTTTTTGCAGGATTTAAATTGTATGGTAAAAATCCTACTAATGCTCCTATAAGTGATGTTATTAAAATTATTGAAACTACTGGTGATCCGCTTAATGCAAATACTATAAGCATTGAAACGCATGAAATTATTGAAATTCCTGATGATAGGCCATCTAGTCCGTCTATCAAATTGATTGCATTTGTTATACCCACAATCCAACCTATTGTAACAATTGTTGAAACAGTGTGTAAAAAGTTTGTTGAATCTCCAAATCTTTGGAAAAATGATATATTCGTTATATCAATTCTTATTCCTGACGCAACAACTATGCATGCTGCTATAATTTGAACAGTCAATTTTGTTACAGCTGATAATGATTTAACATCATCTATAAAACATGTAACTACAATTAATAACATTCCTATAAAGAATCCGCATAATTTTAAGTGATAATTTCCTTCCACTAAGTTAATTTGGTTTTCAAGTGTCAAGCTTATTAAGAGATAAGAGATTGAAACTAAAAATCCACAAACTACGGCAACTCCTCCAAGTCTTGGCATGACAACTTTATTAATTCTTCGTTCGTCTTTTGGATTGTCAACTGCGCCTAATTTTTTTGCTAGCTTTATAGTTTTAGGTGTGATCATAAACGCTGTTATAAATGCAAGCAAAAATGCAATAATAATGTCTCCCCACATAACTTTTTCTCCTTATTTCATATTTTTTTCTTCTATTTTTTTAATCATTTCTAATCTTTCTGCATATCTTCCATTTAAAAATTCTGAATTTAACCAAGTGTCAATTATCTTAGTTGCTTCTTCAATTGATATAAAATCTCCTGCTAAAACTAATACATTTAAATCTGAGTGTTCTTTTCCGTCTTTTGCAGCTTCAATTGATTGACAAATTCCTGCGCGAATTCCTTTAAATTTGTTTGCTACCATTGACATTCCAATCCCTGATCCGCAAATTAATATTGCTTTATCTTTTGAGGGATCCATGCTTGAACATACTTTTTCTGCTATTAAAGGATAGTGTGCTACTTCTGTTGAATTTGTTCCAAAGTCTTTAAATTCAATTTCTTGGCTATCTAAATATTTTTTTATTTTTTCTTTTAATTCATAACCTCTATGGTCTGCTCCTAAAAAAATCATTTTTTTCTCCTTTTTAAATATATAGTAGTATATCATTGAAATAATTGATTTACAAGATTTTAGAAATTAGTTTGCAAAAAAAAATAGGAAAGTTTATAAATAACTTTCCTACTTTCTTTTATTTTAAACATAATTTTGAGGATTTAATGTGTTACCATTATATCTTATCTCAAAATGTAAGTGAGGTCCTGTTGACCTACCTGTACTACCTGTGGCTGAAATATTTTGACCTTGTGTAACTGTTTGACCAGCTGATACATATAATGCACTACAGTGTGCATAGTATGTTTGGTATCCATTTCCGTGGTCTATAATTACTAGGTATCCATAATTTCCTTTCCATCCAGCAAATGTTACTGTTCCTGCTGCTGCTGCATATGCTGGTGTTCCTTGAGGTACTGCGAAGTCTGTTCCTGTATGGAAGTCTGAAGATCTTTGACCATATTTTGATGATATAATTCCTCCACTAACTGGTCTCATAAATGTAGCTCCAGTTGCTGGTATTGATGCTCCAGCTGTTCCTCTTGTTGTAGCTGTTCCTCTGGCTGACACACTTGCTGCTTTTTTAGCAGCTGCTATTTTTGCGGCTTCTTCTTGTTTCTTTTTTTCTTCTTGTTTCTTTTTTTCTTCTTGTTTCTTTTTTTCTTCTTGTTCTTTTTCGTATTCTTGTACTTTTACTTCAACATCCTTATTTATCTCTGTTTTAGCAACTTCCACTGTAGTCGTATCTGGATTTATTTCCTTTTTATCTCTTTCTTGTTCTTCAATTTCTAGGTTTAATTCTACACCTTCGGTAGTATTAGCTTTTATTTCATTAACAACAGCTTCTGCTTCCTCTTGTGTATTTACAATCCCCTTTTCATTTCCGTCCAACTTAATTGCATACGTTCTACATTTAATTTCAGCACTTTCTTCTACTAAAGCAAGTATTTCTTCTTCTTTAGTCTCGTTTTCTTTAACATTACTTACTAGTTCAAGTTCGTACTCTGGCATTGCTTCGATTTTTATTGAAGTGATGTTTCCTTCTAAGTTGTTTGCAAATTTTTCAATTTTTTCTTGCATTTTTTCCTTATCTTCAATATATCCAATTACTTTACCATTAAGCGTTACCTTATATAATGGTTTATATTTAATGTAAATGAATGATGCTATTAGTAAAAGACCTACTGTAATAATCATTGAAATTTTAAACAGTCTTTTTCCATAATATTTTATACACTTACTTACGATAAATATTCACTCCTTTTCTTATTTTTTTGGTGTCGCGCATTTTTAATTATACCATCTGCGACACATTTTGGCAATTTTCATATTTTAGCATTTCCCGTTTTTAGCCATTTTATACATTATCATAAAAGTTATTTTAAAAGAAAAAGGATAGTAAGCTTTAGTTTTCTTCCTTTTTCTCTTTTTTTCTCCTTTGTTTGGTGGTTGACTTTTACTTAAAAATGCAACCTTCATCTGATTTTGTATATTAAATCTTATGCGGTAATTTATTTTTTTTGCAATTTTTTTGCAATATTTTGTCCACTTTAGGGCAAAATTTATAAAATAGTTAAGGCAATTAGAATTAATTTTTAGCGACGCGCAGTTTGAGAGTTTTTACCTAACGTTTAAACGAAGTTTAAGGAGTGATAAAATCTCTTAGCAAGGAGCAAAAATTAATCTAATTGCCTTAACTATACTTATATATTTATTATAAACGAAAAATACATATCAAAATTTTCTCACATCTTGCTGTCGCATTCCTCGATTCTTGAAAATAAAAATTTATCATTTTTATTTTCAAATCGGGTAGAATGCTTCAATCGAACTCACTTCGTTCGTTTGGTCCCTGCGCGGTGGTTCAAAAATTTTATATGTATTTTTCTTTTTTTAGTATTGTGGATAAATTTTTTTATATCAAAAATACTTGTGGATTATTTTGAAATTAAATAAATTGTAGTAAGTGTTTCCGCTGGTTTCCTTGGATTTTGTTGATGAATTGTAATTAAAAAGATAAGTAAACGAGATAAATGGGATTTTAGAATTAAAAGAGGGTTACGAATGCTTATATTTGGGCGCTTGTAATCTTTTTTTGTCTTTTTTATGTGGTTTTTTATCGAATTTTAGATTTTTGTGGCATTGACGTTTATATAAAGCTCTTTAATATATAAATTATAAATATATAAGGAGTAATGATTATGTTAAAGAAATTTGAAGAGAAGATTACAAAGAAAGGTTTGCTAATTGCAGGTGGAATTGCAATTGCGTTGGTGGCAGTAATTATAGCTATTGCCATAGTATCAAGTAAAGGAGAAGGTACTAAGAAAAAGAATTTTACGCCAGATAGTGAATTAGCTCGTGCAATGACTTATGATCAATTTACTGATGCTGATGCAAGTGTAAATGGTACAGACTATGTTAAGTTCGGTGCGTTTTTCTTGCGAGATATAAACAATGATGGATATGCAGAGAAGATAAAAGGTACATGTAAGCAGGTTGGAAAAGAAGATACGTTGTATATGGAGCTTAATGTGCTTACAAATGGATATTTAGAAAACGGGGTTATAACTATTAACAGTGATAACTTCTATTTGCAAACTGCAATTCCAAAAGATAGTGAAGTAAAAGACAACGTAATTTCAAACAACACAAAACAAATTTCTTTAAATCAAATAAATAATGGTACACAAAAATTATTAA
>USQZ01000003.1 GCA_900556975.1 uncultured Clostridium sp.
GGACCAAACGAACGAAGTGAGTTCGATTGAAGCATTCTACCCGGTTTGAAAATAATAAAATGTCAATTAAGATGTTACTTACATCTAATTGACATTTTATTATTTTCAAAATTCAAGGAATGCGACAGCAAGGTGTGAAAAAATTTTGATATGCATTTTCCTTTTGATTTTATATTAAATATTTTTTAATTTAATTCTGATTTTTATTTTTCTCTATTTTTTTCATACCATATATCTGATAATCTTATTGATTTAGTTTGACTACTATCTTTTCCTATTTGTATAGCGTCTAATCTTATCTTTTCATTTTCTAAACGTCTTTCTAATAATGACATAAACATTTGATCATCTTCATCTGAAACTTTATTTTCTATTTTTTCTTTAATCATACTTCCAATTTGTCTTAAAGCTATTTCTCTTTTCTTAGAACGTGCTGCTTGAGAAATTAAAGTTTCTCCTCCTTCAAATGTCATTCTAGATATGTTACTATCACATAAATCTATAGCTTGTTTGAATTTTTCTTGTGATGCTAGATTATCTACTACTACTCTAAATGCTTGACTTGATGGGATTTTTTCTGGAAATTCGCTTAATACTTGCATACTATTTTTTACATCTTTTATACGATAATCATTTCCTTGTTCTGATAATAGAGTCCTTATTTGTATTGCGATTTGTCTTTCATATTGTTGTTCACTTAGGGCTACTCTTCCATTTGTAGCTTTTTTAGCTTCTTCTACTCTTTTATGTGCTTCTTTTAAAATAGTTTGTTGAGCTTCTTGCATGTTTATCGTTCCTTCTGCTATATCTATAACAATTCCTCTAATTTCAGGTGAAACATTGTTTCTCATTTCATATTGCATAACTTTTGAGTTTATAGTTGTTATTTTATTTTCTATCCTTCCTTTTATATTTGAAATTAGTAAATTCTCTCTTGCCATTTCTGGAGTAATTTTTTTCTTTAATTCTATCAATTCCTTAATATCAGATGTTTTCTTAGCTTTTTCTTCTATTAATTGAGAATATCTTTTTTCAACTCTCCTTTTTCTTAAGTAAAACTCTCGCGCACCTTTTTCGCCTCTTTTTTTAGATATGTTTTTAAATTCATCTCTGTCAATCATTTTCTTTATTTCTTCAGTTTGTTCTAGAGTGGAATTTGTTGTATCTAATATTTTTAATTCTTTTAACATAACGTTTAAAATGGCTTTTCTATTAAAATCTGACATATTTTCTATGTTTTCTTGTTCTCTTTTTAAGTAATCGATTACTTCTTGAACATTTTTTTCCTCTTGAGGTGTTGGCTCCATTGAAGCTACATTTCCATCGTTAGAATCATATGAATAATATTGATTAAAATATTTTACTCTTATTTTATTCATTTTGCTTTCTCTACTTAAAAATGTTTTTTTTGCCTCTGTATCAATTACTTTTTTTATTTCATCAATTGGGACATTAAACTCAAATGCTATTAATTCTGGATCACATCCATATTTCACTAATTCTATAATTTCTTCTTTGTTCATCTATTTTCTCCTAACTATTTTCAAGACTATATCACATTTTTCCTTATTTTTCAATACTTTACATAACAAAAGCAGCCTAAAATGTGTAATTTTAGGCTGCTTTGGGTGCTACAAAACTAATATTATTTTATTTTTGCTATTTCTTCTGGTGTCATTATGATTTCTCTGAGCTCTGTCAGAAAACTCTCAATACGCACTCTGAAGTTTGGGTCTTTTGTATAATACCTCTGCACAAATTTCTGAAGCATCTTAGACCACTGCAGTAATCTCATTTTTTCGTATAATGCCATGCTTTTTTCTACTTTTATTACTGGCACTTTTGTAAAGATTTGTTCTGAAAGGGTAATGAAGTTCGGATCGGCTACGAGGCTGATGTCTTCCATTATTTCCAGGACTTCTTTTATACGAAAAGCCATTGGATTACTTTTATTGATGGCTAAGAACTGCTGCTCTTTCTTAGAAACATTTTCGATTCTGTATTTGTCTGTTGAAATGATTTTGGGCATACATTTAAATATTCCGGACCAATACTCATCGAAAGTTTCTTTAGTTTCTGCTTCAGAAGTTACTTCCGGTTCTGGCTCAGGTTTGGGTTCTTCCTCAGCTTCCGTTTTTGGCTTTTCCAGCTCTGGTTTAGATTTAGGTTCTACATCGGATTTTGCTTCAGGAACTTCTTCTGATTCCATCTTAGGTTCAGGTTCTTCCTCGGCTTTTGCTTCGGGAACTTCTTCTGATTCCATCTTAGGTTCAGGTTCTTCCTCAGCTTTTGCTTCAGGAACTACTTTCGGTTCTGACTCAAGTTCAGGTTCTTCCTCGGCTTTTGCTTCAGAAACTACTTTCGGTTCTGACTCAGGTTCAGAGTTTTCCTTAGCTTTTGAGTTTACTTCAATCATTAACTCCTTTATTAATTTAAGGAAAACTAATAAAGTAAGATTAAACCGCTCCTTTACTGCTTTAGAAATCAATACTTTTGTATTAGTATTGAACTCTGCCTTTTTGCAAAGATTTTGTGAACTGCGTTTTATGATATTTTCAATACAAAACCAGCTCATTTTTTGTGTTTCAGCAACAGCTTTTATCAGTTCCTCAAAGGCATTTCTTATTCTGCTGTCTGAAATCTGAATATAATCAGCTAATTTTCCAGAAAACTCTTCTAAGTTTTCAGATTCTTCGTATAGCTTTTCAGCATACTCTTTTGAAAACTCTTCCAAGCTCGTTTCTTCAGCTGATTTTTCCTTTGCTTTTCCCTCAGACGTTGCTTTCGGTTCTGAATCAGGCTCATGTTTTTCTTCAGCTTTTGCTTCAGGAATCACTTCCTGTTCTTGTTCAAATTCAAGTCCTTCCTCAACTTCTGCTTCTGGAATCACTTCCTGTTCTTGTTCAAGTTCAAGTCCTTCCTCAACTTCTGCTTCTGGAATCACTTCCTGTTCTGCCTCAGGTTCAGTTTCTTCCGCTTCCGCTCCTGCTTCAGCATTTGCATCAGTATCATCTTCTGAATCAGATTCAGTTTCTTCCTTCTTGGCTTTCGACTCGTTTTCTGCTTCTGTTTCTGAACCTGTTACATGTTCGTTTTCACCTGCTTTGACTTTAGCTTCAATTTCTTTCTCTGGCTTATTCTTTGGCTCTGCATGATTCTCAATAATGAATTTTTTAACAGTTCCACAGCCTAAGATTTTTGGAGCAAACTTCTCGGTAAGTTCAACATCGTAGAACTCGATTTTTAATTCATTTTCATCAAATGAAATTAAAAAATCGTTTCCTGTCCGCTTTGACAACTGTTCAGATAACAGCGATTCAAATAACTTGTCAATTCTTGCTTCAGCAGCTGAAAATACTATCAATGTTGCTTTGAATGTAAACATAATCTACCTCCTGTTTTTGCGCGCTAACAGTTACAGCAATTACAATAGTTACATTATAATATTAGTTTTATCCCTCCTTTTATTTAGCATAGATACACTTAAATTAAACATTTTTATTAAAAACATATTTTTATTTAAGCCATTGCTAAATATGAATTTATTTTGGCGTATACCAAGTCTTTTTTATTATACTATGCTTTTGCTCATTTTTCAAGGAAAACACGTATTTTAAAAACTTTTTATGTAAATTCTTTTGTGTATAGAATAAAAGCGGACTATTTATAACATTTATACTGATTATAGCATTTTAAAGTCCGCGTCTTTGTTCGCGCGTGAAATTTGCAAAGTAAATTTCTGTGTATTATTTTTCACAATAAGAACTTTAGCACTATATTAAGAAATTATAATTTGTTCTTCAAATTTTTCTATAATATAAGAAAACAATCTAAACTAACTTTAATTTAGTTTAGATTGTTTAATTTTAATTTGTATTTAAATCATTATATTTTTCTTTTAATTTTACATATCCTAATTCGTGCCATTCATTATATGCTAAATTTAGTCTGAATAATAATTTAGGTTTTGCACCAGCTCTGTTCTTATCAATTACGGCAACATAGTACCTTACATCTGGATCTTCGAAAACTTCTAAATCAGTACATGTTGTAAATCTATCTGAATCTGAATATTCATAATCACCTAAATGATTTCTTTGAATTTGTTTAAACAATGTTAAAGAATCGAATACTTCTTTTATTGTCTTACTAACAGATAAATCATTGATTGTTAAATTTATTGGCAATGTAGTGTTTTCAGATAACTGAATTGATGCTCCTATAAAGATATTAAATTTTTGAGCTAATTCAGATAATAATGTAGCTGTTTTCTTTAGCTCATTAGCATCTCCTATGTTATTTACATCTGATTTTAAAGTATCGTAAAATACATATTCAATTCCATCTTTGTACATATAGTTAGAAATTACTTCATGTAAATCATTATTTGTGTATTCTGTTAAGTGGACAAAGTATACTGAATTATTTACCTGCTCGTTTAACCATTTTGTAACTTCCATGATCTGATTAAATTCTGTTGAGATTGATGGAAGTCTTTTTACAAATTGTTCTTGTGTTTCGTTGTCAAGTTTCTTTATAAATCCTTGTTCATCAAGTAGTACTTCTTTTGGGTTATCAGCCTTAAACTTAAACTCTAATAGCTCACTTTCATTTTTTATCAATTTTTGTTTATGAAACTTCTGGATTTCAGGGTTATTTATTATTGTTGTTAATAGACATAGTCTCATTTTGTCTTCTGTCATTTCGTTTGATACTACTAAAACTTTCTTTTTATGTCTAAACGCTATGTTACACGCTAAGTTCACTGTAAATCTACTCTTACCAGCGTTTGAAGGCATAGCATATGTCATTATTTCTCCTTTTCTAAAGCCTTTGAAAACTTTAGTCATTATTGGAAAAGGAAGTGGTACACCTTCTCTTAATTCGTTTTTATCATCTAACCAAAAAGCTGCAATATCGTTATTTAATACTGATTGACTTAATCTGTTTGTTACATTAATTTGTTTGATTGCTGCTTCGACTTCGTCTGCTGACATTTCTTTATATTTTACATAGCTTTTAATTTCAAATATTTTTTCTTGTATTTTTTTGGTTGGCGCTTGTATATAACTTCTTTTTAATATGAATAATTTCTTTAATTCCCTGTAAATCATTTCAAAATCATATTTTTGGTCAAGTGGAGCAGATTGCATTGCAACTTTTAAATCATATAATTCTGCAATTGCTTTTGGAAAGTTAAATCCTTCTTTTAATTGTGGTGGTGCTTGTTTTTCACCTTCTTTAAAGATTACACTTTTATACAAGTTTAATATGATTTCACTAGAAAAATAACATAAATTTTTCTCGAAGTAATATTTTGAAATTGCATTGGGATTACCATATAATAATGCAATATATATTATTTCTAGCGTTAGATTGTCTAATTCCTTCGGATATAATGGTTCTGTTGGTTCATCAGATGAGCTGTTCATTTGCTCTATTCTTTTTTCTCTAGCATCAAGAATATTTATTTCACCTTGCAGTTGATAAATGAATTCGTCTTTATCAAATTCATTTTTCATATTTTCTTCTTCTTTTTTTAATCTTTCTGCTTCCATTTGGGCTTTGCCCTTATTTAAAATTCTGTTTAAATTCTTCTCTAACTGTTTGTACTGACTGTTTTCTTCTGTTATCACTTTCATACCTCCTATCTTTTGTACTTTAATTATTATCTAAAAATCTTTTTGTTAATTGTTCTCTGCATTTTTCTTCAAATTCGTCGTTCATTTTTGAAAGTTCTACATCTTCATTATATTTTCTTTTTAATGCATATTTTATTATGTGGTCTGCTATTTCTGGATTTTTTGAAAGAAGTGGCCCATGCAAATATGTAGCAATTACATTTTTTCTCATGAATCCTTCCATTAAATCTCCAAATTTATTTCCATTTCCATATAGTACTGTTCCAAAATTATCCTGTGTATCATATGTTTGTCCACCATGATTTTCGAATCCAATTACTTTAGTTTCTTTTCCGTCTATCATTGCTTCTATTACTATGTTTCCTATACATCTTTTCTTTCTGTCTTCTATTGCTTCAGTATAATAATCAAATATTTCAAGTCCTGGAATTATGTTTCCTTCAACCCCTTTGTAGTATTTTCCAAATAATTGGTATGAGCCGCATATTAGTAAGAAGAAGACTCCTTCATCAACAGCTTTTTTTATTTGATCTTTATACTTAATTAAGTCTTCTGATAATATTTTTTGTTCATTGTCTGCGCCACCACCTGAAAACACAATATCATATGATGAAAAATCTGGTGCTTCATCGTCTATTGAATATGTGTCTACAGTGCATTTTATGCCACGTTGTTCTATTCTGTATTTTAATACTTTAATATTTCCTATATCTCCATATAAATCTAATATATCTGGATATAGGTACAATATTTTAATCTCTTTCATGGTTTCCCTCACTTTTTTCTTTGAATTTTATTAATTCATGTCTTGTTGGTTGTACTGATGTATAGTTTGTTATTACGTATTTTTTTCCTTGTGTTTCATATAAGTGATTAACTGCTTCTTCTATTGTTGTACAAGGTATAATTTTTTCTGCTGGGTATCCACTAACCTTTATTCTTATTGCTATATCATATGGTCTTGTCCCTGCTGTTATTATTCTGTCAACATTTTCTAAATCTTCAAAATTTATATCCCAAATCCATGATACGTCTTTACCGTCTGCTATATTATCATTTAGTACAAATAATAATTCTTTGTTATTCTTATCTTCTTTTAATAAACGTAAGCTAACGTTTGCACCTGTAGGATTTTTTGCAAGATTTATTATTGTTTCACAATTGTTTATTTCCATTTTTTCTAGTCTTCCGTTATTAAGTACGAATTTTTCAATTGTTTCTTTTACTGATTTTTCTTTAATTTTAAATAATTTAGCTACTGTTGTTGCAGCTGCAATATTGTAAATTGCATAAATATTATTAAATTGTGTTTTGTATTCTTGATCATTAATTTTAAATGTTTTGTTTTCTAAATCTACATCTGTTATTTCGTTATATATCTCATTTTCTCCATAGTTGCACTTTGGACATTTGAATTTTCCGATATGGGCATATTGATAATATTCATATTGCAAACGTGTATTGCAGAAAGGGCAGAACTTTCCTTCGCCTGCTTCTTTTAACTCATTTGTAGCATATTTGTATTTATCAACTCTGAAATAATAAACGTTTTTATTGTTTTTATTTGCTTTTCCTAGTCTGCTTACATTTGGATCGTCTGCATTTAATACTAACTTTCCTTTATATTTTTCTAGGAATTTTTTATTTTTTAGTATAATAGTTTCAACTTCGCCAGCTCTATCTAATTGATCTCTAAAGAAATCTAGTATTACTAAGCAATCTAAAGGAATCATTTTATATAAGATTGGAACATAACTTTCGTCTGTTTCAAATACAAAATAATCCGCCTTAACTTTTCCTGATAATGTACAATTTTTTATTAAAACTGATAATATTCCTGTTTCCATGTTGTTTCCTTCAGCATTTGTTATTATTGTTTTTCCACTATCAGTAAGAATTTTACCTATCATGTTGTTTGTCATTGTTTTTCCGTTAGTTCCTGTTGTCGCTATTACTTTTCCTTCAAGTTTCAAATATTTAAATATATTTGGATTTAACTTGTATGCAACTTTTCCTGGTAAATTTCCACCTTTTTTTCCAAATACTTTTAATATTATACAAATTATTTTAGTTATTAATATTGTAAAAAAATTTCTCATTTATTTTCCTCTTATATTATTATATATATTTTTCAAATTACTATTAAATTATATTTCTAATGTCTTTTCATGTCAATGGAAACAACGGTTTTAAATTTATCTTTGTGATAGATTTTTGTATTGAATTTTCTGCAATCAGTTTTTATAAGGAATTGTATGTTATCAAGAAAAGTTAAAACGGATTACATTGTTATTATTGTAGAAAAGCTTTATATTTTACCTATAATAGAACAAAAGCGGACTATTTATAACATTTTTAAGTCCGCATCTTTTGTTCATGTGCTAAATTTGTTTTACAAATTCTGTGCATTTTTTTAATCTTATTTTACAATTGCATTAGTATTGGCTGAATTTGCTTTCCTTCTAAAGCAAGTTCCAATGTTGGAATTATATATTCACTGTCAAATACAACTGAGCGTGGCTTAGTTATCGGATTATCTTGTTTAAATGGTACAAAATAATAATTTCTCATATTTAGTAATTTTGCTATATTCATTGCATTTCCACTTAATCCATTATTTGTTGATGGTGCAATTACAAGTGGATTCTCGTTTCTTAAATGCGATTTTGCAGCCATCACTGCTGGTGTATCTATTATATCATTTGCTAATTTTGCCATTGTATTTCCTGATGCTGGAGCTATTATCATTATATCTGTTAAATGTTTAGGTCCAATTGGCTCTGCACCTTGAATTGTGTTTATAATTTTATGTCCTGTTATTTCTTCAATTTCTTTTATAAAATCTTCTGCTTTTCCAAATTTCGTATCTAAATTATATGAGTTATATGACATTATTGGAATTATCTCAGCTTTTTGTTTAGCTATTTTTTTTAGTTGTTCTATACTTTTCTTAAATGTACAAAATGATCCTGTAAATACATAACCTATTTTTTTGCCTTCTAGTATCACATGGTGACCTCCTTTTTTACGGATTTTTCTTCTCCGTTTAATATATTTTATGAAATTATGTAAATCTTTGATATATTATTTGCAAAAAACATTGATTTTTAAAGGTTTCCCTTGTATAATATTTATGTAACCCAATTGAATTGTATTTCTAATTACTAAGAAATACTTATGCATCTATGAAAGGAGTTTTCATTATGAAGAAGACATTTGTGTTACTTACTGAGGCAACATTGTCGTCTGAAAAAGCCACTCTTAACTTTGGTTCTGATAACGACATTGTCGTTCCGTTAGCTGTCGTTGAGAGGATTTACCGGTACGATAAGTCACCAGAGAAGGCTAAAATAGCCAGCAAGTTTGTTGACTACATTTCTACATTCTCTATGAAGGATTTGCTTTCTTCGAAAGGAGTTAAGCAGAGCAACGGCTCTTCTTTGAGAATCGTGGACTGCGAAACAATTTCTCCGGAGGTAAACTCACTTCACAACATGACTGAGCTTTACAAGAGAGCCTTTCAGGTTTGCTTGGATCTGGCTAAGTCAAGCAAGTACCCAGTAGTCTTGATTTCACAGAATCCGTCTGTACGTTTAAAGGCAGAAAAACTTGGTATCAAATCACAGGAATTTAAGGACGAGATTTTTCCTCTTCCTCGTGATCAGTACAAAGGTCGTGCAGAAGTGTTTGCAGCGAAATCAGCCATCGACAAATTGTATGCCGACAGATCTCTGTCGATCAATGCAATTTATCAGTACAATAATATTGCATGGCATGAGAACATGTTTGTTACGATTTCGTCAGAAGGCTCTTCCACTATTGCAAGATATACAGATGGTAAGCTTGTACCGTTGATGTATCAGGACAACAAAGCGTTTAAACCAGATAACGCTGAACAGAAAATGTTCATGGAATGTCTGCTCGCACCTCCTGACATTGCACCTTTGGTTATTGTTAAAGGCGGAGCTGGTACAGGAAAGACTTACTGTGCTTTGGCTGCAGCGTTGCATTCTCTTGCTTCATATGGCCCTGTGAGTACCTATGAGCAGATTCTTGTTGGTGCTCCTACTGTTACTATCGACGAAGATTTAGGTTATCTTCCTGGTGACATCAATGATAAGGTTAGTCCTTACATTAATGGTGTGCAGAATAACCTCATTGAAATCTTCAAGCAGAATGGTGAGAACATTACAGGCGGAAAGGAAAAAGTAACCAAGAAAGAGTGTAAGGAAACTGTTAATATGCTGTTTGAAAAAAGTCTCATTGAGATTCAGGCGATAGGTTTTCTTCGTGGTTCTTCTATCGCGAACACTTTCTACTTCCTTGACGAAGTGCAGAACATCAAGCCAGAAATTATGAAGGACATCATTACTCGTTTGGCAAGAGGTTCTAAGCTTGTTTTGGCAGGTGACCCAACACAGGTAAATACTCCTGGCCTTAATGAAAGACGTAACGGCCTGGTGTATGCATCTGAAAAGTTCAAAGACATTAGCAGATGCTGGCAGATTGAGCTTGACAGTAAGAAAACAGTAAGATCAGAGCTGGCTATGATTGCACAGGAGATTCTGTAGAGCAATGTAGCTTGCAATGTAACAAAATGTAACTCGTAAACTCTAATAACAAAGAGATCCAAGTTGTAATATGACTTGGATCTCTTTGCTTATGTAATTTTAATTTATTATAAATAATAAAACCCTTTAATTTATGTTCTCATTAATATTTGTGCTAGCGTGCTAATCCATCGTATTCCCAAGAATTTAACCATTCTGTCTTTTGAATATATTCAATACTAACAGGTTTTCCCGAATATATAGGATAAAAATAAATAAATGTTCCTAAGAAAATTAGTGCTAGTATAGGCATTATATAATCTATTTTTTCATTTAATTTTGCTAGTCTGCTTATCATAAATGGAATTGTAAGTATCATAAATGGTAATGTTATAAAATAGTGGTATATAAACATTATTCTTCCAATAAGGGCATATGTAAACCATGTGATTGCTATCATTACGAACAAAATTGCTCCTTCTCTATCTTTTTTAATTATAGTATAAATTAATGTAAATATTGCTGTAACTATTGATAGCCACCATATTGCTGGATTTCCCATGCACGCGATTGTTCCTACTTTTCCATCATCAAATCTTGAAATATAAAACCATAATGGTCTTTTCATAACTGGCCATTCATACCATTTACTTGTATATGGATGATCAGCATTTAAAGTTGAATGATATTTATACATTGCTTGTTGATATTTTATAAATGATTTTACGTCTGTTATCTGCACATATTCGCAAATCTTTTCTCCATTTTTATCTTCATGTTCATAGTATAGTTTTGCGTTTGGATTCATCATAATTGGTATGTATGACGCAACATATATAGTTAGTGGAATAATTACAAATGATAATATTGACCAAAGGATTAATTTTATATCAAATCTTTTTGATTTTATCATCTTAGCTAAATATATTATTCCCATTCCTGCACCTACAAATGCTGATGTCCATTTTGTTGCCATTGCCATTCCCCAGAATGTTCCTGATAATAACAGTGGTAATCTTTTCTTTTTCCAATCTTCTTCGGCGGGTATTTTTAAAAATCTTAGGAAAAAGTAGAAAGATGTTAAGCAAAATAGTAGCAATAAACTATCTACAGTACCTATTCTAGTTTGAACAAAGTGCATTCCATCTAATGCTATTATCAATGCTGAAAATAAAGCATATCTATCTCTTTTAAATAATTGTTTAGCTATTAGGTAGATTACTAATATCATTAATATTCCTGCAATATTTCCACATAATCTATATGCAAACGGTGTTAAGCCTAAAAAATGAACTGGAATTGAGATTATTAATTTTCCTAATGGTGGGTGTGTGTACTCATAAATTGGTAATTTGTTTAATATTTCATATGATGTTCTTGGGAAATATACTTCGTCAAAGTATGTACTATTCATGTATGAATATTCTTCTGGTACTAAACTTTGTTCATCTAATAGTTCTTTTCCCTTTTCGTCCATTGCTGTTATTGGTATTTCTTTACCGCTTTCATCATATATTTTTATTTCTCCTAAAGCTGTTGTGTTTACATTTGATTCAAACATTATATATTTATAATCGCATGATTTAGAATTAAAATATATTTCATTCCATTTAAAAAGGTTTGCATAGTTTATTTCAAAATATGTATCATACTCATATTGGTCATATGTCTTGTATTCATTTACAAAGAATATTGATACATTTGATTCATCGTTTGCTGAGTATATCATCATTTTTTTAGGAATCTGATCTGAATCTATTCTAAATGTTAATTGTTCGTTGTCCTTTAAATTAACATATGTTTGTGGATTTTTTGTGTTTCCTAATTTGTAGAAAGATATAATTGTATATGCTACTAAAATTATTATTAATGCTACTGTTGCTGGTTTAATTTTTTTCATCTTTTCCCTCATTTTTATTATTGACTAAAAGGGCGTTATAATATTTTTATATAACGTCCTTTTTCTTAATAATATTTATCTAACTTTTTATTTTAATTTTCTTCTTGTTAGCCATACGCACATTCCTAAAACAATTATTGCTACTGGTATTACATATATTATAACTCTAACAATTGTGTCTTCTCTATCTGTTGGTGTGTATTTAGTGTATGATGATGATTTTCTGATTGAATATAATTCACCTCTATTTGATGCAAATGCAAATGAGTTCATAATTATGTTTGCGTTGTATGCTACCATTGGTGTTTGATTATCTAATGCATTATCAGAGAATGAAGATGTTGAAGCAAATACAACTAATCTTGATTCATCTCCTGATTCAACCATTTTTTGAATTGCTGCTCCTATTGTGTAATAGTTGCCTGAATTTTCTTCTGTTGTTTTAGTTGCTAAATCTGACACTGTAGCTTGTGTTGATGTCATTAATATTGATGTTGCTGTTATGTTGTCTTCTAACATTTTATTTGAATCCATTTCAATAATTCCAGATGCTAAGAATAATGGCTTTACACTAGCTCCATTTTGATTTGTTCCAGATGCATCATAATTATATAGTAATCTTGTTATTTCATGATCTGAAGCAATATTGGCTTGGAATACTAAATTGTTATAGCCTGATACTTTGTTTTTGTCTGAATTTTCTTGAACAACTTTGTTAGGCATTGATATATCATATTCATCTAATATTCTTTGGAAATTTGGATAATCTCTATTAACATTTGAATAGTCTATATCGTTTGTTATTATTAAATCTCCGCCTTTTTCAATATACTTACAAATGTTGTCTGCTTCTTGGCTTGTGAAATCAGATGATAGTCCCATTATTGCTAATACATCGCAATCGTCTGGTATTGTTGCGTCTGCCATAATATTTATTGTTCCAACTTCATAATATTCATTTCCTAGGTATTGTGTTAGGTAATAAATTCCGCTTTCAGTTGTGTAATTTGTTCTGCCTTCAACAAAATAAACTTTTGTCTCTTTTGTTGCTGCTAAATTATTTATTGCATTTGTTATTTTTTGTTCTGTTAAATCAACTACATTATAGCTATCATCATATGTATAAAGGTCTGTTCCACTAATATATGATATTCTTCCATCTGATGCAACACCTACAACTTCTTGATATCCGCTTTCAAAACCATACTTACTTATTTCTTCTGCATCGTCTGTTGTAACAAGTTTATATGAGATTTTATTATTTTCTGTATTATATTGTTTTAAAAGGTCTATTATCTCGTCTGATTCCGAATATCCCCATACATAGAATGTCATTTCTTTATCTATTGTTCTAACAATATTTTTTGATTGATCTGTTAATGTATATCTTTTATCTTTAGTTAAATCTATTTGAGCTAAGTTAATTTGCCTTACTCCTAAATTTATAACTACATATACAGCAATCAAAATTGCAACAAGTAATATCATTCTACTTGTATCTTTTATGCATAATTCTTTTACTTTTCCGAAAAATGAAGCAATGTGTTCTTTTGGAGTTTTTTTACTTTTTTCTTTTTCTACTTTCTTTTCTTGCTTTGCTTTTTCTCGATTCATTTTCTTTAAAATCTTCTTGTTTTCTTTCTCTTTATTATCCATTTTTTATTTTCCTTTCTAAGATATTATTTCGTTATTTAACGCTTTTACGTCTTTGCAATACTATGATTGTTAAGAATACAAATAATAGAATAAATGTTACATACCCTACTACTTCTTTTAATGAAATAATTCCTTGTGGAAATTTTTGATACATTTGAACTAATGAAAACATTTCTATAACACCTTGATAATTTTGTAAAAATGATATTATCAAGAAAAATCCAATTGATACAACTGCTGCTATTACTTGATTTTCTGTGATTGATGATGCAAACATACCAAAAGATATGTAAGACATTGCAAGTAGTAAAAATCCTAGCATTGCAACTAAAGGTTCTGTTAAATTAACATATCCGAAATGTCTTAATATTCCATAATATACAAACATGAATAACATTCCTATTACAACAACTAATGATGCTGCAAAAAATTTACCAAATACTATGCATGTTATACTTTTAGGAGAAGTCATTAATAATTGGTCTGTCCCTGTTTTCTTCTCTTCTGCAAACATTCTCATTGTTAATACGGGAATTATGAATGCAAGTACTACTGTGCTGTCCCATATAATATATTCAAAATTTAAATAACCTGATGCGAATGTATATGTGTAAAATATAAAGCTAACTACAGCAAGGAAAAGTCCTATAAATATGTAACCTATAGGTGTAAAGAAATAGCTTTTTAATTCTTTTTTTATTATTGCTAACATTATTTATTTTCCCCCTCTTCTGTAATTTTTAAGAATGCATCTTCTAGTGATACTTCTTTTTTCTTCATTTCTATTATTGTTATATTTTTTTCAACGCACTTTTTAAATAAAGTTTTTCTAATGTCTTTATCACCATTATATTTTAATGTATATATTTTTTCGTTTCCGTTTTCTTCTTTCAATTCTATACTTGTTATTTCTTTAATTTCATCTTTGATTTCTGGCAATTTAATGTCTGTTTCTTCAACCGTTAATGTTACTTCTATCTCTTTTGATGCAGCTTCTTCTTCAATATTAGACATTTTGTCTGTTCTCATTATTTTTCCTTTATTAATAATAATGATTTTGTTACACATTTGGCTTATTTCAGCTAATATGTGTGAACTTATTAATATTGTGTGCTTTTTACCTAATTCTTTGATTAATGTTCTAATTTCTTTTACCTGAATCGGATCAAGTCCAACTGTTGGTTCGTCTAATATTAGTATTGGAGGATTTCCAACTAAAGCTCCTGCTAAACTAACTCTTTGTCTGTATCCTCTTGATAAGTTTCTTATTAGTTTTCCTTTAACTTCTTCCAAACCTGTAGCTTTTAGTACTCTTTCAATTTCTTCTTTCTTTTCTTTTCTCTTGACTAATTTTAAATCTGCCATATAAGAAATGAATTCTTTTACTGTTAACTCCAAGTATAATGGAACGTTTTCTGGCATATATCCAATTTGCCTTTTAGCTTGTTTTGACTTTTGATTTATGTCAAAACCATTTACTATGATTTTTCCAGCTGTTGGCTCGATATATCCTGTTATCATATTCATTGTTGTACTTTTTCCAGCACCATTTGGTCCTAGAAATCCAACGACTTCACCAGCATCAATTTTAAAGCTAATATCGTCTACTGCTGTAAAATCATTATACTTTTTTGTAACATTCTGTAGCTCTATCAATGTTTTTTCCTCCTTTTATTTATTGATTAACCACTTTATTAATCTTCTAGCACATTTTATTATTGAAATATTAAAATAAAATTAAAAATATTATACTAGTCGTGAATTTTGCATGCTTGCAAAAGCACTTGCTTTAAAATTTATAATAAGCTTTTTTATATTTTAATTTTAGCAATTAATGCTTTTATTTTTATTCCTTGTTCTGAAAACATTTGCTCATGTTCTGTTCTGATATCTTCAAAAATCATTTCACTATGTAAGTCGTGTGTTATTTTTGTAATTTCAAATCCTTCTTCTTTGAAGTATTCTATACTTTCTTCAAATAACTCATCATTATCTGTTTTGAAATAAATTTCTCCTTTTTCTTTATCAAGGAAAGTCTTATAATTAGCTAATTGCCTTGTGTGAGTTAATCTTCTTTTCTTATGTTTTCCTCTTGGCCATGGATTGCAGAAATTAATATATATTCTGTCCACTGTATCATTTTTATCAAATACATCTAATATTCTTTCTGCATTCATACGTATTAATAATAAATTTTTTATTTCTAAATTATTATTTACATATTCTGTTTCAATATTTCTTTTTGATAATCCTAGCATTGCTTCAATCATGTCAGCTGCTATATAATTATTTTCTTGATGTCTGGATGCAAGTTTTGATATGAAGCTTCCTTTACCACATCCTATTTCTAAATAAAGTGGTTTGTGTGAATCTTCAAATTGTTGTTTCCATTTTCCTTTATATATGCTTGGATCATCTATATAAAATTTTGCTTCTTCTAATTCTTGTTTAGCCCATGGCTTTCTTCTTATTCTCATTTTAATTCATTCCTTTTTATTTTAATGTGACGAATATTGATCTGTTGATACCAATTCTGATTTTATAAATTGACCATTTTTATAGTAATTCTTGAATGCTTGATATGTTAAAGATCCTATTCTTTTGCTTGATAATTGAATGTCATAATCATCATCAGTTCTTAATCCAATTATTTGAACTGTACAATATCCACTTTCAACTGATGCTACAATTTTTATTGGATAATTTCTATTATTTTTAAATTTGAAATCAAGTGAACCATATGCTACTGTTGCATCTAATGAGCCTGGTGCATATGTTGCAAGGAACATATGAGGCGATCTTTCCATAACTTCCAAATCTGATTTTAAAACTGAATTGTATAATGTCGTTGAAACTTGGCATATTCCTCCTCCGAGTCCATCTACAACTTGGCCATTCTCATATATCGCAGCATTTCTATAACCCGCTGCAATAGTCCTTTCTCCTACTATTGTGTTATAAGAAAATGTTTCACCAGGCATTAATACTGTTCCATTTATTTTGTTTGCTGCTAATCTCAAATTTGTTGTTCTGTTTGGATTATTTACATATGCTGTAGATGTAGTTGCAAGTTGGTCTGGAAACGCATCTGTTCCTAAATCATTTACAGTAACATTTGCTCTTGTATATTTTAAAGGCACTACATATTCGTCTTTTTTCTCACTTTTAATTTGCTCTTTTACTGTGTCTACGCTTTCTTGAAAATCAATTCCTGTTTCGTCTGGATATAGAACTCTTGGTTCAACTGTATAATACGCATCTTTAACTTCTTTGTAGACTTCTGAATGTATTTGATCTACATCAATTTCATCTGGATATCTGTCATATGTTGGAATATCATAAAAAACATCTTTGTAATTCTTTTGATTTAGTGCATTTGCAACTATTTCTTTGGTTTCATCGCTTTTAGCTGCTTTCCCTATTTTTCCAGATGTAATAATCAAATCACTTCCTTCAATATAGTAGCTCGGTTGTTTCACTTGTTCTGGTAATTTCGCTGATATATCTAATATGCAAGCATCTAAAGCAACCTCATCATATGAAATATCTATTGTAATATTTTGAGTATTTTTAGTTAATTTTATTATTTCTAAATCTCTTTGAATAATGCTTCCTTCTCTTCCTAGCTTATAAGCTTTATCAACAGCTTCGTCCAATTTGAATTTAGCACTTATTTGCTCTAGTGCAAGTGAATATTGGCTTTCTCCATATTGAAAATAAATTGTATCATCCAATGTGTCTAAAAATTGTTCTTGAACTTTTTGCTTAGCTTCCTCTTTAGATAGTTCAGAAACATCAACTCCTTCAATAGTTACTCCTTTTTTTATCTTGTCATCTTTATTATTTATCACTGAAAATGTTGTTAGTCCTGCTATACACAAGACGATAACTATTGAAAATATTATTGCTATAACTTTAAGTGCAATATGCTTTTTTACTTTTACTTGACTATTATCTATTTTGGTATTTGTGTCAGGTACAATTAACTGAGTATTCTCATCTTTTTTTGATGCTTTTTCACTTTTTTTATCTATTTTCTCTTTTTTATTTTCTTCAGCTTTATTGTTTTTTTCTTTTTTCTCGTTTTCATCTTTATCATTTGAGTTACCGTGACTCAATATTTGATTTGCCATTTTTTTCTCCTTTTATGTCTAATTCATCTTTTTATATTATATTGGTCTGTATAGAAAAAGTCAACAAAAGACTTGCTATAAATGCAAGTCTTTTGTTTTATTTTCCATTGTTATATGTAATAAAATTAATACTTATTTTTCTCTTTTAAATTTTTACTGTTACTACTGTTCCTTTAGGCTTATTGTGTGTTAATTTTATACTTCCTCCGTGACTTTTTACAATTGTATGTGCTATTGATAATCCCAGTCCTGTACCGCCTTTAGATCTTGAACGTGCTTTGTCTTCTCTGTAGAATCTTTCAAAAATATGTTTTAATCCTTCATCGCTAATTCCAATTCCAGTATCTTTTACTACTATGTGTAGCTTGTCTTCGTGATTGTGAATGTCAACATCTATTACGTCGTTTTCTTCAGTATATTTTATAGCATTATCTAGCAAAATAACTAATAGCTGTTTAATCTTATTTTTATCAATGTTTAGTTCTTTATCACAGTCAATATTTAAATTCATTGTCTTGCTTTGTAATTCTGCCATTTCTTTATATGGAATTACTACTTCTCTTGCCATTTGTTTTATATCTGTTTTTGACTTGTGAACTGTATTTCTGTTAGCATCTGATCTTGCTAAATCCATTAATTCTGTTATCATCTTTGATAGTCTTCTTGTTTCATTTAGCGATAAGACTATATCTTGCGATTTATCAATTATCTTGCTTTCAGGCGATTGAAGTAACATTTCTTGTTTTGCTTGAATTATTGTTAGTGGAGTTCTAAGTTCATGTGATGCGTTTTGAACAAATTCTGCTTGCTTTTTGTATGCAGAAATTATTGGCATTAAAGCTCTTTTAGATAGATACCAACTTGTTATTATTGATAGAACTATAACTATTCCTGTTCCTATAAGTAATGTTCTACTGAAGTTATCCATCATTTCTTTTTCAGAGTTTATATTTATCAATACATCCATGTAATAAACTTCACCATTTGAGGCTGTTAACTTACATGTAGTTGCTCTGTAAAAATATTTTGAATTGACTTTTAGTTCGTATATTTCTCCTATATTTTTCATATTAAAATCATTTTTTCCTATATAATCTGCAAAATATTTTACGCTTAACGATGTTGCTATTACATCTCCCGTTTCGTCTCTTAATATTGTTACAACTCTCGGATTGGCAATCTTATCAATATTTTTTTGTACTTCTGCTGTAAGCTCTTCGTCTGTCAATTCGTCTGTAGATTTTGCCTTATTACTGTTAACGACAAAATCTGATATATCTTCGAGTTGCTGTTTGTATTGCATTATCTCTTGATCAACTGATTTATATAAATAATTATTGAATTGGCTTAATATAAAAAAACTGAAAGCACCAAAAATTAATGTTAAAAGTATTAAATTAAAAATCATATTTTTAAATAATTCTATTTTTATTATTTTTTGTTCTTTCACTCTTGTTGCATTCCTTTCTTTATTTAGTCTGATAATATATATCCAACGCCTCTTAATGTTTTAATATATTTATCATATCCATATTTTTTTAATTCTTTTCTTAATGCACTTGCGTACACTTCAATTACATTTGTTGATGTATCAGAATCAAATCCCCATATTTTATCAAATATTTGTTCTTTTGTTATTATTGTGTTTTTTGAATGAATTAAATATTCTAGTAAGTCAAATTGTTTACCTTGTAGATTTATTTCCTTATCTTTTATATATGCCTTTCTGTTTTCCAGATTCATTTTTAAATCTTTGAATTCTATTGTATTATTCGCGTAAAATCCATGATTTCTTCTTATCAGAGCTTCTAATCTAGCTAAAAGTTCTTCTCTTTCGAAAGGTTTAGCTAAATAATCATCTGCTCCTATTGATAGTCCTTTTACTTTATCATTTAATGAATCCTTTGCACTTAATATAAGTACAGGTGTAAATATTTCTTCTTTCCTTAACTTACTTAATAAGTCATATCCGTTCATTTCTGGCATCATTAAATCAAGTATTATTATGTCATATATATTTTCTTTTGCAAACATATAACCTTCATATCCGTCAAATGCTTGCTCTACGCTATATTTCTTTTCGATACATTGCTTAATTGTATCTGATAAAATTTTGTCATCTTCAACAATTAGTACTTTCATTTGATTCTCCTTTATTTTTTATTATACTATAGATTATAGATGCTGTAACTTAAAAAATTCTTAAATATCTTTTTGAAATCGAAAACAGAGATTATTGGCAATAGCTTGTCAAAATCTCCGTTTTAACCTATACTTTATTTATTTTGTGTAAGTATTGGATTGCCAATAAAATATCTTTCATTTGTTCCTGATTTTAATACGATTTTTAATGTTTCTACTTTAGAAACGTCTATTGAAAAACTGTTATTATTTATGTTTTCAGTGGTGTAAAGTACTTTTCCATTTTGATCATATATTGTTATTTTAACGCTTGATGGGTTTGATGTTTCTGCTGTTTCTGGTGTACATATTATTCCTTCTAATCTTGAATAATTTTTATCTAATTTATATTCCACTGCTTCTTCTGAATTATTTTCTGATGATTTTAATATATAGTTTTTGTATTCAGTTCCGGCTGTTGATTTTATAGGCGTGCTTCCGTCTGATATTTTTAAAGTATCAGATATTTTTTCTGCTTTTAATGTTGTTAAACTAACAGGTGTAGGGTCAGTTTGATTTAGTTCTTCTAATAAATTTTTAATGTCTTTGTCATCTGGCAAAGTTTTAAGTGCTGAATTGATGTTGGCTTTTGCTTTGGTGTAATTAGTTTTTAATAATTCACGTGTTTCTAAAACAAATTCATTCTTATACTGTGTTTTCAATTCATCAACCGCATCTTTTATTTTTTCTATATTTTCTGTATCATAACTAGAAAGATAATCTAATATGCTTAATACTGATTGATTAGTTGTCATTGCTTTTATTTTTTCTTTTAATTCTGCAATTTTTATATCAGCTTTTTTATTTATAACTAAATCACTGTTTTGAAGATCGTCTTCTATTTTACTTAATACATTTAGTGCTTTATCATATTTTTGGTTTTTTAAATATTCGTCAGCTTTACTTAAATATTCATTTAAATATAATTGCTCAACTTCTTTTAATTTTTTAGTAACTTCATTGTATTTTGGATAATTTTCGTCTATTGATTTTAGTAATTTAATAGCTTTTTTATAGTCATTTTCACTAATTGCTTGTTCAGATTCCTGGTATATTTGGTCCATTTTTTTGCTTGATAATTCATCTTGCTTTTGAATTAAAAATTGTTTTCCAAAATAAAATCCTACTAGTAATAATATTATTACAAAAATAATAGTTAAAAAGAATTTTCTAACTTTTCTGCCAAAAGAATTTTTTCTTCTTTCTTTTTCTTCTTTTATTGCAGCTTTTTCTTCCATCTTTTTCTGCTTTGCTTCTAGCTTCATTTCTTCTGCTTTAAGCTTTAGATCTTTTTTTGTAAGTACTTTTTCTTCTTTATTTTCTTCCATAAACTTTTTCGTCCTTTCAAGTTATATGTTTTTTCTATTTTATATCACAAATAAATTTTTTTCTCAACACTTCTGGCTGTTTTTCAAAAAATTTAATACTCTAATTATTTCATAAATGTTTCTTGGCATGTTACTTGGGTATTCAAAAATTGCTTCAACTGTTCTTTCTTTGTTTATTATTACTGTTTTGCTTATTATTTCATTATTATTCTCTTTTGAGTACATTCCATATTTTCTACAATTTTCGCCTATCTTATCTTCTACTATTGGGAAGTCAATTTCAACTCCTGCTTTATTTTTTATATTATTTATCCATGCATAGTGTGAAAGCAAATTTCCTGCTGTCATTAATATAATTTCTGCTTCTAGTTCTTTAAAAATTGTTTCATTTTTCTTTAGTTCTAATATTTCCAATTCAGATATGTAAAAAAAATCTTCTTTATATGAAAAAAGTATAATATTTTTGTCTATATTCTCTGTATTTATTATTCCCTTACTCGAATTTATTATTAACTCATTAAATTTCTCCCCTACTTTAATGTTCCCATTTTTTAATAATTCATAATCCATTTTAGAATCCTCCTATGGATATGATATTCTAAAAATAAAAAAACGCCATCCTTTTTTAGGATGGCTTGGGGAAGAAAAAAATTTTCAAGACTATTTGTTTAGTCTTTATGTATTTATAATACAGTTATAAAATTAAAATAACCTTAAAAATTTTTATTTTTTAATTTATATTAAAACTTTTTTCACCACTTTTGTTATTAGTAGCAAAATAATATAGATTAAAACAATACTTGCTCCTGTTGGCAAATTCATAAAAAAACTTACTAACATACCTAATATAAAACATATAATTGAGATTATTCCTGAAATTATTATTAATTCTTTAAAACTGTTTGTTAAACTTCTAGTAATTATTGCTGGGAAAACTATTAAGCTAGAAATTAATAATGTTCCCATCATTCTCATTCCTAATACAACAATTAATGCAGTTAAAAATGATATTAAAAATTGATAGAAAGTAACATTTATGCCTCTAGCTTTTGCAAATTTCTCATCATATGTTATCATAAATAATCTATTATAATAAATCATATATACTGCAAATACAGCTATAGATAGTATTACACTTATAATAACATCGCTTCTTTTCATTGATAAAATACTTCCAAACATATAGTTTGATACATCTATATTAAATCCTGTTGAAACTGATGTAATTATTATTCCTAACGCTAAAGCACCTGTAGATACTAATGCAATTTGTATATCTCCACTTTCACCTTTTTTTTGGCTTATTATCATTATTATAACAGCTGCAATAAGTACTATTGGGATTGAAACTGATAGCGGTGGTAAATTAAGTGCTACTGCTAAAGTTAATGATGCAAAACCAACTTCACCCAATCCATGTCCTATCATTGAATAATTTTTAAGGACAAGAATAACGCCTATTAGTGCTGCGCAAAGTGATATTGCAATACCACAAATTAGTGCTCTTTGTATAAATGTATAGCTTAGTAAATTAATAATTTGTTCCATTTTTTCCTCTCTTTTTATTCTTCAATTAATTTCAATAATTCTTTTAAATCAACATTTATATTGCTATCAACTTGTATCTCAGCATTTTCATCAAAGTTTTCTTGATGAGCTTTAATAAAGTTTCTAGCATTTTCTCTTGTGAAGAATACGTATGAATTATTAGATTTATCTACTATTTTGAATAGATAAATGTTTTCTTCATTTTCTTCTGCTTTTCTCATGTGTTGATTGTTTAATTTTTCTATATATTCTTTTACTTTGTTATATTGTTCATTTTCTTTTTCAACTTTTGAAATTTTTTCGTATAATTTTTCCATATACTCTAGCATATTTATATCGCCGTCTGAAACATGTTCCATAAGCCAATATATGACTTTTCTTTCTGCTTCATATTTTTCTTGTTCATTTTTAGTTTTTTCTAAAATTTCATTTGCTTTTCTTAATAATTCTTCTCTCATCGTACTCTCCTCCTTCATTCTTTCGTTATTTTTAATTTTACCATATACTTGTATTTTAGTCAAACAGTGGTATACGTAAGAGTAAAAGAAAAAAGCCTCTTTAAAAGAGGCCTTTACTTCATATTAATAACCTTGACCAATTACTTTTCCTTTATATAGGTATAATGTCATATAGTTTTCAATTTTGCTTGTATAATCTTTTTCTTTTTTCCAAATTTCATCGTCATCGTCATCATCGTCATCTTTGTCTGGTTTAGTTGTTGCTCTATATTTTACAACAACTTTCTTTAAGTTTTTATTATCTTTAGCTGGTGAAACTGATACGACTTTTAATAGTTTAATTTTATATTTTCCTTTGTCGTCTTTATCATAACTATCTTTCAAATTATCTTTGTAACTATCTACTTCGTCATCATCTACATCTTTTAAATTTTCTTCAAATTCTTTAACTACATCTTTGTTTGATTTTGAAGAATCTAAATATGAATAATAACTAGAACTTGAAGATTGTGCATTTTTCCAAGCAACTGCTGCATCTAAATCCATTGCTTTAGCGACTTTACTGTAGTCACATGAATTTATTGCGTTAATATATTTTTTAACTGCTCTTTTTTCACTTCCTCCAAGTAATAAACTTGCTAGAATTATAACTACTACTAGTGCAACAACAATTCCTATAACTAATTTTGTGTGTGCTTTAATCCAAGCTCCAATTTTGCCAAATACATTTTTTACTTTTTCCATGTATCTTGCTCCTTTCATTTTGTTATTTTTTACATTACAAGTATATTATATAGAATTAAAAATATCAATATATAAATTATATTTTTATACACCTACTGGACATAACTCATCTGTCACAACATTTTTATCGCTTGAAAAGTCTAGTACTTCATTTTTTAATAGATTTTTATACTTATTATACTCGTCATTTTTCTCAATTACGTTACCTTTAAAACCAACTAATATTAAATTTTGTAATTCATCATCATTAAACATTCCATTTTGGACCTTGAAAATTTTCACATCTTTGAAAACTTTTTTATATGTAGCATATTCATATTTAATAAAATTTGCATTTTTTCCGTCTAGTGCTGATATTATATTAGTTATTACTATTCCATTTTCATTTAAGTTTCTTTTAGCTTGAATTAATGCTTCTTCTGTTGTTAATTGAAATGGAACATTTAGTCCTTTAAATGCATCTATTAATATGCAATCATACTTGTTTTGAGTTGTGTTTATATATCTTCTACCATCTTCGTGATAAATATTTAAATTTTCATTTTGTGTATTTAAATCGAAGTATTTTTCAGCTAGTTCTGTCATTTTCGAATCTATTTCTACTACATCTATTTTTTTATCTTTATATTGTTCTAAAAAATATGATGGATACGTATATGCAGCTCCACCTATCATTAAAACATTTTCTGTATTTTCTTGATAGTAATTAAATAAATCATAATATTTTAAGTAATCCGCTGTTAAATTTTTTTCACCACTAGCAATTGATTCATATCCTGTATCTACTTCTAGCGTGTTATATTCTTTTCCAGAATTATTTGTGAATTTTTTTATCCAAATTCTACTGTATTCTGAATCTGTATCTAATATCATGTCTTCATGTTTTTGTAAAAACATTTTCTTACCAACTAAAACAAGTGATACTAATATTACTAATGTTGCAATGATTTTGATTGTATATTTTATGTCTTTATCTTCATAAATTAAGTATGACAATATTACTAATACAATTACTACTAATAATATTATGTTTTTTACTCCCAATTTAGGAATTAATACAAACCCTGCTAAAAATGTTCCTACAATGCTACCAATTGTTGACAGTGCTGACATTCTTCCAGACACTCCACCTATTTCTTCCAAGTCTTTATCTTTTAATTTTACGGCAAATGGTGATGCTGTTGCTAGAAACATACTTGGGATTCCAAATGTGATTGTAGAACATATTATTGCTAATAATGGTAAACTAAAATTTATCTTCGAAATTGGTTCTATTGCATAAATTTCTATCATTGGAATTAGGCTTATAAAAGTCGCTGAATTTAGCAAAAATAATGATAGCAAATTTCTTTTGGGATGTTTATCAGATATTTTTCCACCTATAAAATATCCAATGCTCATAAATGCCAACATCATTCCAATTATGCATGTCCATATTAAATTTGAATTTCCCAAATATGGTGATAGAATTCTTGATGCAACTAATTCTATTATCATTCCAGTTGCTCCAGCTATGAAGGTTGTGATTTCTAATAGATATTTTTTCATTTCTATTTTTCCTTTTCTGATTTTATGTATTCTTCAATATTTCCATCAAATATTACTTCTTGATCAAGTGCAACAACACGTATGTTGGGATTATGAATTTCGTCCAAATCATGTGTTGCCATTACAATTGTTATATTTCCCTTTTCATATAAATCATCTAATATTTTGTAAAAATTTTTGATTGTTACTTTATCTAGTCCACTACATGGTTCATCTAATAACAGTAATTTTGGCTCGCCTATAAGAGTTCTAGCTAGTAAAACTCTTTGCCTTTGACCTCCTGATAAGTCTCCTATTTTTTTGTTTAATAGGTTCTCAATTTTTAGTTCTTTTACAATTTGCTTTAATTTTTCTTCGTCTTTTTTTGTGTAAAAAGGCATTATTCCATGCTTTTGTAATCCAGTCATTATAATTTCTTTTGATGTTGCTGGAAAATTAATGTCTGTCATGTTGTTTTGTGCCAAGTATGATACTTCAGATCTATCCATTTTAAATTCAACTTTTCCAGAATCTTTTTTTATAATTCCTGTTATTGTTTTTAATAATGTACTTTTTCCTGAACCGTTTTTTCCAACAAGACATATGTATTCTTTTTCTTTAACATTTAAATTAATATTTTTTAATGCAATATGTTCGTTATATTTTACAGATAATTTTTTTACTTCGATAATATTCATTAATCTACCTCACTTTGCATTGCTTGTTTTAAATTTTCCAAGTTTTTATACATTATAGATAAATATGTTTCACCATCATCTAATTGCTTTTGTGTCACAGTATGGACACTATTGAATTCTAAGCTCTTTGCTCCTGTTTCTTCAGCTATCGTTTTTACAATATTTCCTGATGATAGTTCTTTAAAAAATACTACAGGCAAATTTTCTTTTTTTATTTCTTGTACTACTTTAAATATTTTTTCTACGCTTGGTTCTCCATTTTCTCCGCAAGAATCGTATGCAGTTACAAATTTTATGTTGTATCTTTTTATGAAGTAAGCATATGAAAATGGACCTCCAAAAGCTATTTCATCTTTTTTTGCATTTTTTACTACTTCTTGAAAATCATTATCTAATTTTTTTAGTTTGTTGATATATTCTTCTGCATTTTTTTCATAATATTCTTTGTTTTTTGGATCTTTTTGAACTAGTTCTTTCTCAATATTCTTAACAAGTTCAATTGATTTTGAAGGGTCTAACCATATATGTGTATCGTATTTTTCATGTTCATCATGACCTTCATCTGTTTCTGGCATATATTCTTTTTCGAATTTCTCATTTTCTAGTAATTGTATTCCCTGAGAAATATCCTTTATATTATCTTGATTATCTATACCAGATGTGATTGTTTCTCCCCAAGGTTCTAATTGCTTTCCTAAATATAAAAACAAATCTGAACTCTTGATTTCAATAATATCTTGAGGGGTTGGTTCATAATCATGTATTTCTACTCCAGCTGGAAGTAGCATTGTAACGTTTGCCTTATCTCCAACAATCTGTTTGGTAAAATCATATACTGGATATATACTTGCTACTATGTCTATTTTTCCTTCCTGCTTTTCTGGTTTATTTGTTTTATTAAAAATGCAAATTGCTCCAATTACTATAATTATTAATATGATTAATGATATACTGGCTTTTTTCAAAAGTATGCCTCCTATTTTTTATAAAATTCTTCTCCTATAAATTCATATTCAATGTTAGTTAGATTGCTTATATATGTATCATAACTTGATACATTCTTTTTGTTGTCTATATAATAAACTTGTGAGTATGCTGGAGTATCTATTACTGACCCATCAGCATTTTTTAATGATATTTTATTTCCTGATAAATCAACTAAATCATACTGGATATTGCTTGGAAATCCTGATGAATTGAAATTTACTTTAGCTGGTAAATTAGCGCATATCAATATTTCCTGATTTAATAACATTGGATTAATGTAGTCATATTCTATGTTTAACATTTTTTGAAATTCTTTATTTATTATAATATATTTATTATCCATGTTTTTTACTATATAAGCATCATCAAGTACAAAAATATCTTTATATTCGTCTGATACTCTTTCACCGTTCTCATTTGCAAAGTAAATTATCTCTTTATCATAATCTTTTATTAATATGTATTGATCAAAAAATTCTAATATCTGAATATTTCCTTCTAGTTCAACTCTTTTAGTTTCTTTTGTATACCATCCTTGCTTATTTTCTGATGTTTTATAGAATGGTAGATATCCATTACTGTATACGTATAAGTTACTTCCGTCAAATTTTAAATTATCACAATCTATACTTACTTTAATGTTTGAATTATCTTTTTTCATAAACTCATATCTGTTTTTGGTGCCTGTTTGTGAAACAGTTATATAAATATCATATTCATCATTAAATGGATATCTATATGGATACTTATCATATGATTTTATTGTAGTCATATTTCTAGTTGGTATTGTAGAAAATTTAGCTGTTATTTTCCCTGATTGATTAAATGTATCTGTATATAATTCTTGCAATTTTTCTATTTGTTTTTCATAATTATCAATTGCTATATTGTTTTTATATGACATTACTGTTCTTTGATTCTTTAAAATAATTGATGCTGTATCATCTTGACATACTAATGCTATATCAAAATCTTTATCATACATTGTTATAGTTATAAATGGTGATGCATAATCATATTTAAAATCTATTTTTGTCTCGCCATTTTTGTTGATATATCCCCATTTTCCGTCTCTTTCTACATTAAGATAAAATTCGTTATCTTCTCCCAAAACGCTTATATTTTTGAAGTATTCTGTATTATATTCTAGATAACCTTTGCTTTCTTCTTTTACTATTTTCTTTACTTTGTCTTTATATGTTAATATATTCAAACCAAGTAAACCGATTGCAATAATAACAATTGCTACTACTACAATATAAAATATATTGTTCATGTATATCATATTTTCTCTGAACATCTGAATGATCACCATTAAAGCTGATAAAATATATAAAACTCCTATGTATGGAACATGTACAAAATAAAAACATGATGAAAATATCGCAAGTATATATGTAAATAGCAATATTTTATCTTTTCTATTACAAATTAATGTTATTAAATTTATAATTGCAACTGCTATTGTTAAGGCTAATATGTATCTATTAATTTCAGTTATAACTTTTAGTTCTTCTGTGCTTGCTCGTGATATGCTTGGCAAATAGAAATTAAAAAGCAAAACTAAAAGTCCAAAAAATAGGTTCATTCCAGCTACAACACTGTTAACAATTTTACCTCTCATCTATCATCTCTCCATTTTCTTTTGTCTCTTCAACCTTTTTATCTAGCTTAGTTATTCCTAGCATAGCTATAAAAAATACTATTGCTATAATTACTCCTATTACACCTTGTAATGGGCTCGTAAATTCTGGGATAAACATAACTAATGATGTTAATGAAAATCCAATTATTGCATAATATGTAATTCCATAAAATTTTTTAAATAAATATGTAATCATTCCTGCTGTTGTTAAAGCTAAAGTTATATATCCTATTCCAAACGGAATTATTACTGCCATATTAAATGATGTAAATCCTTGAAGGATTGGTGCCAAAACACCCATATATATAAGAATATGTATTGTAGTCATTCCTGGCATTACAGCTCCCCATGCATATATTGCTCCATATATTATTAACTCAATAGGGCTAACATATGTAACAGTTTCTCCTGCCTTAGTATTATTTGCAATCTGTGTACAAATAATTGTTATTATTAATGCAATTAATGTGCTTATTAAGTAAGATTTCTTAAATCCTTTTTTATTAGCTACTTTAAATAATGTAGGTATTCCTCCAATGATGATTCCTAAAAAAGCACATCTTGTAAAAGCATTGTATTCATTAAGTAAATATGTTACGAGCTTTGCACAGCATGCAGCACTAAGTAATATTCCAAGTAGTATTGGCCAAATGTATTTTAAGTTCTCTTTAAAATTTTTGAATGGATTTGCTATAATCTCCATACATCTGTCATAAATACCTAGTACAATTGCAAATGTTCCAGCGCCTGCAGTAAGTGCTGCTACTCCTATAATCATTCCTTTAATAAACTTTGTAATATTCTCTTTCATTTCTTTTCCTTTATATTAATTATATAAATTATTTTCTATTATGTATTCTTTTACATCCTTTGAAACATATTTTTCAATGTCTTGATTTTTTCTTATCATGTTCCTTATTATACTTGAACTTATTTTTAAGTTTTCTTTATTTTCCATATATATAATATTAGGACTTTTTATTTCTAACGCTTTGTTTTCTCTTCTTTGAAATATTAAATATTTATATTCTTTTAGCTTCTCATAGTTTTCCCATGAGCTCATTTTTTCGTAATTATCTTCTCCCATCAAAAAATATATGTCATCATTACTATATTTTTCTTTAATTGTTTCAAATATTTCGTTTGCTTTAAAACTTCTATTCATCTCTTGTTCAATGTCTGAAACAAACATTTTTGAATTGTCTTTGCATTCTAAATTTAGCATATCAATTCTTTGAGATATATCTATTAGTCCTTGTTTTTTGTAAAAATTATTTACTGGCACAAAATAAATTGCATCAAAAGAATATTCTTTTAATGCCTCTTTTACTAAGTTAATATGTGCTATTGTCGGTGGGTTAAATGCCCCACCGAAAAAGCCTATTTTCATTTTTTTCATTCCTTCCTATATTGCTATTATTCGTGTGTTTCTATTTCTTTTTTTACTATTTCAAAAATTTCTTCATGTATATCCTCAATAGTTCTAATTTGATTGTCTTTTACACAATTTATTTCTTCCCAATCATATTCTTTTGCAAGCTCACATGCTGCCTTGTAACTCTCAGCTAAGTATTCTGCATCTTTTTCATGGATGTCTTTTTCCATTGTATGACTAAATTTATTTTCTCTGTTTTCCATTAATTTCAAACTATTTCTTGGTGGCATGTTAAGGAAAAATACCTTATCTGGTTTTGGGATTTTATACATGTTAAACTCTAAATCAAATAACCATTCTATGAATTTTTTTCTTTCTGTTTTGTCTTGAATTTTTCCTGCTTGATGTATCATATTTGATGTTGTATATCTATCAACTAAAAGTATTCCTCCAGTTTCATAATATTTCTCAAGTTCTGTTTTATATGTTGCATATCTGTCTGCTGCATAAAATGTTGAAGCCACATATGCACTTACATCACTTGGATGTTTTCCAAAGTCTCCTGATAAATACATTTTTACCAATGATGATGAAGGGCTTTCATAATTTGGAAATGAAGCTGTTTTATACTTTATTCCCATTTCATCAAATTTATTTTTTAATTTCAAAAATTGTGTTTGTTTTCCACTTCCATCAGTTCCATCAATAACAAATAGTTTTCCCATTTTTTACTCCTTATTAATCAATTTTTAATCTTTCGAATAGAGGTTCAATATTTTTGCTTGTTAAATCTATTTCTTTTTCTATATAGATAGGTTTCCAGCTTGGTTCTGGTAACTCAAGATATTCTCTTATCTTTTTAGTTGTTGTAGGCATGATTGGTTCAAATAAGTTGCTTAAATTTGCAATTATATTTGCACAAGTAAATATTGTATTTTTAAATGCTTGCTTATCTTCTTTTATTTGTTTCCAAGGTTCTTGAGTATCATAATATTTATTAGCCTTTTCAACTAAATCCATTATTTTTTCTGTTGCTTCTCTAAATTCTAATCTTTCAATTAAATCACTAACTTCTGAATAAATTTTTTCAATCTCTTCTTTTATTTCTGAATCTAGTGTAGCAACTTCTATTTTTTCAATTCCTTTAAATTTCAATGTTCTGTTTACTAAATTTCCGAATTTGTTTAATAATTCTCCGTTATGTGTTGCAACAAAATCTTCTGGAGTAAAGTTTGTATCTTTCTTTTCTGGTCCATTACTTATTAAGTGATATCTTAAAGAATCTACCGGATATTTTTCTAATGCTTCTAATGCAGTTATTCCAATCTTTTTACTCTTTGAAAATTTTTGATCATTATAATTTAGATATTCTGTTGATACTATTGTATCAACTAGATGGTAATTGTCTTCTTGACCAAGAAGTAATGCATTTAAAATTATGCTGTGGAATACTATGTTGTCTTTTCCGTGGCACATATAAATTTTATTATTTCTTCCTTCTTTCCAGAAATCTTCCCAGTCCCATCCTCTTTCTTCACAAACTCTCATTGTGTCTGTTAAATAACCTAGTACAGCATCTATCCATACATACATTCTTTTATCTTCATATCCTTCAACTGGTATGTCGACGCCCCAAGTAAGATCTCTTGTTACAGCTCTTTCTTTTAATCCTTGTTTTAAGTATTTCTCAGTTTCGTTTCTTGCATTAACTCTCCAACCATCTTTAACTTCTGCTGTGTGTTTTTCTATTTTTTCTTGGAATTTAGGTAATCCTAAATACAATATTTTATTATTCTTTTCAATAGTTTTAGTTCCACAAACTATACAATTTCCACCTATTAATTCTTCAGAAGTTGGAACGTGTAAGCATTTGTCACATTGATCTCCTTTTGTTTCTTCTCCACATTCAGGACAAGTTAATATAACTTCTCTATCTGCTAAGAATTTTTCGCATTTTGGGCAATAGCATTGTGGCTCTATTTTTTCATAAATATATCCGTTATCATAAAGTTTTCTAAATAATTTTTGTACATGTTCTTTGTGATAATCTGTATCTGTGCTTGAAAACAAGTCATATGAAAAATTCATTTTATTAAAAACTTCTCTGAATTCTTTATCATAGCTATCTGCTATTTCTTTGGGTTCTTTTCCTTCTTTTCTTGCTCTTTCAGTTATTGGAGTACCATGGCAATCTGAACCAGAAACAAACATAACTTTATCACCTTTTAGTCTGTGATATCTTGCAAGTAAATCACCTGACATTAATCCAGCTATATGTCCTAAGTGTAATGAACTATTGGCATATGGCCAAGCATTTCCTATTAATACATTTTTACTCATCTTTAATCAGTCTCCTCTGTCTATAATTTATATTTTAACGTGGTCTTTGTCTTTTCATTCCATATTCATATTCTTCATCTTCAATTTCTCTTGTTGTAGCCCTTGCTTCATCTATATTTAACTGTGCTAATATAGTTGAACGTTGAGCATACAAATCTGGTAATTCTCTTTTTTCATCACCTAGTTCATATGACATATCTACTTCTGTTTTTGAATCTATTGTTTCTTCATCATCTATTTCAATACAGTTTTCAACGCATTGCTCATTATGTCCTGTTCTGCTTTCTATTTCAATAATTCTATCTTCAACTGTATTTAATCTTTCTAATAGTTCTTTTCTTTTTGATATATCTTCGAATTTAATTTGGTTTTCTTCGTATGGTGTTTCTTGTTCTTCTTTTCTCTCGATTACATCTTGTTTTTCCTCAACTTCGTCTTTAAATTGAGTTACTTTAACTTCTCGTTGTCTATCAGTATCTGCTCTTCCTTCCATATAAATGCTTTCAGGATAAACTTTTGAAGTTTGTACGTTAACAAATTTACTATCTCCTGTGTTTCTACTTTCAATTAAGTTTAAATCAGTTTCTCCCATTTCACCTATGAAAAGTAAGTAGTTATCTTCTTTAGTGTCGTCTACACCGCGTTTACGAATTTGAAAATAATTGTACTTAGTTTGATTTGGATTTCCTTTTCCTGCTCTTATTTCACCTGTTTTTAATTTAACAGGATTGTTTTTATTTGCCATTGTATCTCTTAATACATGTGCTACTTCTCTTGCAACAGGGGTTATTTCATAGCCTTGTAATTGTTCAAATTTTCCGTCCTCAGTTTCTCTTACTGTAATAAACTTACTAGAAACAGCTCCATCTCGTGTTCTAATTATATATTTTGTATCGTTTTTATCTGCCTTATCGTTTAAAAGCTTTGAGCCTTCATCTTTATCTTCGATTTTTATCATGCTTACAATATAGTCTGAATCTACGCCTAAATCTTTTGCAACTTTTTGCTTTTCTATTTCTTCCTTAGTTTTTTCAGCTTGCTTTTCTTGCAATGAAACAACCTTTAAAGAATTTCCTTTTTCTTTATCATCAGATTCAACTTCTTTTACTACTAAGTCTTTTGATAATTTTATTAGACCTACTTGTTCAAATGGCTTTAGTTTTTCTTCTAATTCTGGATCAAGTCTTGTTAAGCCTCTTTCATCAACTTCTGCTAGTTCTTGTAAGTTTTTAACTTGAACAGTTCCATCTTTTAATGCCTTTATTTCAACGCCTTTTTTTCTCATTTCTTTTAATTGTTCTGGATTTATTTGTTTTCTTATCATCTCGCGCATTGTAGCACTATCCGCAATATCTTTAAAAGGTAAGTTATTCGCCATTACTTCAATTTGCTCTAGTCGTAATCCATCACGCATTAAAGACAAAATATCTTTCCTTTTTAATCCTGTTTCATCCATCAATTTTTGAATTTGTTCTTGTTCATAGCTATAATTAGTTACATTTAGAATCTCTGATTTTCCTTCTGTGTTCTGCATTACGATTATATTTGGTATTTTTATACTGCCATCTGCTAGTTCTATATCAGACATTCTTCTGATTGATGAAAAAGTTTCTCTTTCTCTTCCAGTTTTTAAAAGATAATCATGCATTAATGTAAGTTCAGAAAGTTCTTCTCCTAATAATTCTTTCTCTTTTTCCTTTAATAAACCTTTCGCCATTTTTAAATTCCTTTCACATAAATTATGCATAGAATAAAGCTAATTTATTTTAATTTTTTCTCTATTAAATCTGCAATTTCTCTTGCTTTTTTAGTTATAACTTCTTGATCTTCTCCTTCAATCATAACTCTAACTAGTGGTTCTGTTCCTGATGGTCTTATTAATACTCTACCATTGCCAGAGAATTCTTCAGACACTTTTTCAATAGCTTCTTTGATTTCTTCATCTTTATCAAAATCATATTTTTTATCGCTATTGACTTTTGCATTAATCAATACTTGTGGATATATTTTAACAATTTTGCTAGCTTCTGAAGGTTTTTGATTTCTTTCAAGTAATATTTTTACTAACATTAATGATGTTAATATACCATCTCCTGTTGGGTTGTAATCTAAGTAAATAATATGTCCTGATTGCTCTCCGCCTAAGTTGTATCCATTTTTTAACATTTCCTCTAAAACATATCTATCTCCAACTTTTGTTTGCTTGAAGTTTATTCCAGCTTTTTCAGAAAATTTATTTAATCCTAAGTTGCTCATAACTGTTGCAACAAGTGTATCGTTTGCAAGTTTTCCTTCTGATTTTAAATAGTTAGATGCAATAGCTAACATTATATCTCCATCAATCTCATTTCCGTTTTCGTCAACCGCTAGACATCTATCTCCATCGCCATCATAAGCTATTCCTAAGCTATATTTTCCTTCAACTACTTTTTTCTTTAACATTCCTAAATGTGTTGATCCACAATTATCATTTATATTAATTCCGTTTGGTTCATTATTAATAATGTCATGTTTTATTCCTAATCTTTTATAAATTTTATCTGCTACTTTGTATGTTGCACCATTGGCTGTATCTATTAATACTTTAAAATCATCATTCTTATTTTTTGTAATACTTTCATGGAATATACCTACTATAAAATCAACATAGTCTTCAATCATATCTTCTCTGTTCTCAGAAACTCCTATTTTTTCTGATACAGCTGTTAATGCTGATAATTTTTCATCTGAATCCATGATTTCTTCTATTTCTTCTTCTAAGCTATCTGGAATCTTCATTCCTTTGTTGCTGAAATATTTTACGCCATTAAATTCAAATGTATTGTGAGATGCTGATATTACAACACTTGCATCTGCATTATATTTTTTTGTTAAATATGCTACTGCTGGTGTTGGTATAACTCCAAGTGATTTTACATTTGCGCCATAGCTTAAAAATCCAGCTATCATAGCACTTTCTATTAATGTTCCAGATATTCTGGTATCTCTTCCTATAAAAATTGTTGGCATATGGTCTGTATGCTTTGATAAAACTGAAGCTCCAGCCTTTGCAACTCTAAATACTAAATTAGGAGAAAGCTCTGTATTGGCTATTCTTCTGATTCCATCTGTTCCAAAATATTTTCTCATAATTATTATCATTCCTTTCCCAAGGTCAATTTCTAATTGAAGCAATTTAATTTTCAACCTAAGACCTTTACATAGATGTTATTATTATACATATTTGCTCTTATTTTTTCAAGTAATTTATGGTATTTTAAATTGTTATTTTTATATGATAAGAAAGTTTTCCAAACTTCTTGTTATAGGACAAAAGCGGACTGTTTATAACATTTGCACTGATTATAACATTTTTAAGTTCGCATCTTTGTTCGCGCACGAAATTTGCAAAGCAAATTTCTATGCATTGTTAGTTTTATATAATAGGAAGTTCTGAGAACTTTCCTATTATATAAAAAAGGCAAGGTTTTTTCCTTGCCTTTTTTAACTTATGCTGTTTTTTCAGTCTTTTTTTCTTCTTCTCTTAATTTATATTCTCTAAATCTTTTTTCATCTTGCATTGTTCTTGTTAATAATTCAAGTACCCATACAAGTAAAAGTATTGCAGAAATATATGATCCAACTGGTATTCTAGCAATTGCTAAAATTGCTAAAACAAATAATTGACTTATTACAAGTTCAAGACCTAATTGAACTGGTTCGATTATCCATGCATTTTTGTATAATTTATGATATCTGATTGCTACATAAAACATAACAATTACTAAACTTATTACAAGAGGTGCTATGAATTTTTTTATCATATCCCAAACACTAATTTTTGAAACATCATATACTTTAACTTGTGTACTTGAATCTTTTAGCTCTTCAGCTGTATATTCTAATCCATATTTTTCTCTAATTTGATTAACTAATTGTGCAACTTCATCATCAGATTTGTCGCTTATTGATTCTACTTGTTGTTCTTGCAAGATATCTTCTTTTTTTACATCTTTGATGTTATATGATTTTGAGTATTTCTCATTTAATTTTGAAAATAATGCATTTAATTCATCGTCTGTTATATCTTTTGTATCAATAGAGACGCTTGTACCATATAGAGTTGTTTTTCTAGTAACATGATCTTCTTTTATAGATTCATCAGCTATTTTTTCAATATCTTTTAATTCATATTCTTTTCCAATTATAATTTCAACTCTTTTATGTTCTGAATATAAAGTGCTATAATTAAAACCTTTTGTTTTTACAATAATTGCGCCTAATATGATAGCAATTACCATAATAATATATAATGATTTGTTCTTCATATTATTCAACTCCATTCTTTTTTGCTTTTTTTCCATCTATTAAGAATATTGCTGCTATTAAAGTATATATAAGTCCAAATATACCCCATATTCCAACAGAACCAATTGATTGTGTATTTATTTCTTTTCCTAATGCAAATACAACAATTGTAATTATAAATGGAATTATTGTTAATATAAAGTTTCCGAATTTCTCTAATTTGTCTATTGCTTTTTCTGTTTTCATAAATGTAAGCAATAAGAAATAGTTGATTATTGACATAATAGCAATTGTTAAAATTCCTGACAATGTTAAGCTTACAGATGCAGCTCTAATAATTAGTAGAAGAATTGCAATATATCCTATTTCTATAATACTTGCAAAGAACCCATCTTTTTTATTTTTTACTATTGTAAGAACTATTACAATTGCAAGTATAACTATTCCAGCTATTGATAAACCTTTTACAAAGTTTTCTCCTAAATCTGATTCAATGAAACTTCCTGATGTTAATTTATATGTTATTGGAAATTCATCATTATTAAGTATTGTTTGTGTTACGAAACAATCTTTATAATCTGAATTAAATGTATCCATATCATCTGTTGAAACACTTCTGTATAGTGGTATTGCAAGTTCAGTATATTCGCCATCTGGTGTAAAGTATGTTATATACTTGTCTTCTCCATCTATTTGAACAGTTATAGTTTTTTGTGAAGTTTCACCGTTTTCGTCAGTTGTTTCTATATATGTTTTACTTAATTCATTTAGTTTCTTTTGACCTTCTGATGTAAATGTTAATTTTACGCCTAAATTGTATGAAACTGTATCATTTGTTGTTGCTGTTGCTGAATCATTGTTATTAGCTTGTTGATAATATGCTGATGCTTTTTTTATCATACTTCTATCCATCAAAACTTCTTTTGTTTCTGAATCAATTATTTCAATTTTTCCTTTTTGGCTTGCAAGTGCAGCTGAATAATCTGTTGTTCCTTCATATGGAACTGAAACTGCTAGCTTTCCGTTTTTTTCATTTACAGTTACTTCTGCATCAGCAATTCCAAAGTCTTTTAATCTGTTTTCAACTATTTCCTTTGTTTTTAAATAATTTTCTTTTGTTAACGCTGTTGGATCATTTACTGGAACTTGCTCTGCTGTAGTGTTTGTTGAGTTTGTATCAGTTGTGTTGGCTGTATTATTCGTATTTTCAGTTGTTCCCTCAGCAACTGTATTTGTTGCGTTTTCTGTTGTATTTCCAGTTGTATTTTCTGCTGTGTTTTCATCTGAACTCTTGTCTTTTGTTGATGTATCTACTGAAAATTCAAAAGTCCTTATTTCGCTAAGTTCTTTGCTGAATTGATAATCTGGTAAAATACTCTTCCATGTGTTTAAATTTCTCTTGTGAATTCCTAAAAAAGAAATTAAACTTACTAGCACTATTAGTAATACAACTATTAATTTTGCAAGTGCATTTTTTAATGTTTTCTTTTTCAACTTTTGTTACCCCCTATAATAAATTAGTATCATTTATTACTACTTCAAACCATAATCCTAGATACTTTGCCGCATGTTTACTCATCATTGTTCTGTCCATGAAAATTTCGAAATAATCTAGAACAGGACACATTTTAGTATCTATGGTTAGATCTAAAATAATTTTCTTTTCTTCTTTATTTATTCTTAATTTTGCATCTGTTACCGCATAGTTCACTCTATCATGTTTATCAAATAAAGACATATTTGTTTTTGAAACTCTACTTCTATGTGCATCAGATTTATCAGCTAATATAATTGCTGCTGAAATATCACTAACTGCCGTTCCTGTGCCTTCATCATGATTTCCAATTGCCATCATGATTTCTGCTCTGTCTTTGCAGTTCATTCCCATATCTTTTAATATATTGTCTGCTAAAATAGCACCTGTGTGTGCATGATTTGCTCTGTTAACAGCGTTGCCCAAATCATGCAAATATCCTGCTATTTGAGCAAGTCTAACTCTGTTTTCATCATAACCAAGTACTTGAAGTATTTCTCCAGCTCTTTGAGAAACAATATTTAAATGTCTGTGTGAATGTTCTGTATATCCTAAAACGTCTAATTGCCTTTGCGCAGCAAGAATAAGTTGTTCAACTTCTTCATTATTTTTGACATCTTCTAATGTTATACTCACGCTTTTTTCCTCCTTAGTTTTTCATTTTTTGATTGTATATTAAAAAATGAAAAATATCAACCATTTTTTATAACTTTTAAAATGTTTTTAATTTTTCATATTTACTCCTACAATACCGCCTATGCAACCACAAATAAATGTTGAAGCAAGCATTATTCCTGAATATACATTTATTTCGAAATTTTTAAGCAAAATGCTTGATATCATATAAATTATTGAAAAATATGTTATGCCTATTAGTCCGCCTTTTATCATCCCTTTTTCACCTGTTTTTATCAAGCTAATTGATGAGCCGATTAATATGCTAACTCCTGTTATAATAATTATTGCTGGTGTTATAATTTTCTCTGGAACACTTGTGTATGTTAATATTATACCTAATATGTAAAATAATATTATTGTAATTATAAAACTTATCATCACTCCTTTGATAAATAATAGTCCTTTTGAAATAATCTGATTTTCGACTTTCTCCATTTTTCTCTCCTTTATTATTTATTTAGGGCTATTTGTTATAATCTATATCTTAGTGTAACTCTACTTTAGCACAAAATTTTGCAAATAAAAACCCTTTCCACATTTATATGAAAAGGATTTTTATTTATTCTATAAAACTAATTATTTTGACCATTGTTGTTGTCATTGTTATCACTGCTGTTATTATCATTATTATCGTTGCTACTATTATTTTGATCACTATTATCACTGCTATTGTTGCTATTACTATTTGAAGAATCACCTTGGTTATCAGTTTGATTTGCTTTGTTAAGATATTCTTGTTCTCTTTTTTCTTCGTTAGCTTGTTCTTCTTTTGTTTTTGTTTGTTCAATTAACTCTTTTACAGTTTCTCTCGTTGCTAATAGTTCTTTTAATGTTAGTAATTCATTATTATTAGATGGCTTATTAAAGTAATATGTTATATTACCATTTCTTTGCATATAATATATTGCTGTATAGTATGCGTTTAGTACTACTGTTCCATTAGTTGTTATTATACCATATACAGTTGTGCCTGCTGCATTTTTCATGGCAAATACTATTCCTGTCACCGTATCTGATAGTGGAATTGTTAGTGTTGGCATAGCTGATGTATTTTTTATTATATTATTTGGCTTTTCGCATCCAATTTCTGAAAATCTAGTACTTGCAAGTAATGTTCCGTCTGTTGAATATAATCCATAACTTCCGTTTCTCTTTACAGGTATACAATCTCCTCCAATAATATATTTGTCTTTTTCTCCTTGTGATTTATATGCAGAAACACTTGTTAATCCAATCTGGTCATATTCTGTTGGAATAATATCATTTCCTTCTGAATTTATAACACCATATTTTCCATTTTTTTCTACAATATATAATTTCTTTTTGGCGTCTAGTAATTCTATATTTTCGTATTCTAGTTTGATTGTAGGAGTCTCTAGACCTGGTTTTTGCATACCATAATTTGAATTACTTGATACGATAAATTCTCCAATACTTTGTACATATTCAACACTATCATATTTTAAACTTATTATTTCTTTTTTAGTTGCTAAATCCACTACCCCATATTCTTTATCTTTTCCTACAACAGCATATCCATCGCTTAATGCTCTTTGATTCTTAAAATTAGTAGTTAGTGTATAACCGCTTTTTGAAAGAGAACTTGTATATGCACTTGTTAAATCTTCTAATGTTTGTAATGTTATTGTTGTTCCTTGCTTTACGATTCTCATATTGAAACCTTTATCTATTGCTTCTTCTGAAGCATACAAAACATCTTCAAATTGTATTACAGGTTGTTCTAATGTAAATGACTCTTTGTCTAATTCTGCTGAATTTTCCGTTGTTGATGTCGAATTATATTTTTTATTACTATATGGTGTTTTTAATTCTTCTGTGTATTGTTTAGCATTTTTTATATTTTTAGTTATTTCATTTGAATCAAGCAAATATGTTACATATTCTCCACCATTGTCAATATAACATTTGTCTTTAGTCTCATCTACTTCTTCGCCATATGCTCCATTATTATATTTATATCCAGCCAATTGAGTTACTGTCTCAATGTTATAATAAACTTTTCCATCTGGAGTAGTTACTGATATTGGCGTATATTTATTATTTATTAATATTTCTTTTTGTTCATACGTACCAGCTAAGTCTTCTCCTACCTCTCCTGGATTAATTGAAATGTATACAGATTTTGATTTATAAAGATTATTTTTTATTTGAAATTTAGTCTTTTTTCCTTCTTGTTGCATTAAAATTAATAAAACTATTAATGTTACTATAAAAATTGCAACTGTTACTACTATTCCTATTAATAACATTTTCTTCTTTTGATTTGTTTCATCCATTTTAGATTTTTCCTCCTACTATTTTGTATAACCATATTTCTTGTAGAATTCGTCTCTGAATGTACCTAAATTGTCATTTTCTATTTCTATTCTAACCTTATCCATTAAGTTAGTCAAGAATTTTATATTATGTATAGATAATAATCTTATTCCTAAAATCTCGTTTGCTTTTATTAAATGTCTAATATACGCTCTTGTATAATTTCTGCATGCATAACAATCACACTCTGGGTCAAGCGGTGAAAAGTCTCTTTCATATGTTCCATTTCTTACTACTACTTTTCCTCTTGATGTTAATGCTGTTCCATGTCTTGCAATTCTTGTTGGAAGAACACAATCACACATATCAATTCCAGCAATAGCTGCTTCTATTAAATAATCAGGTGTTCCAACTCCCATAAGGTATCTTGGTTTATTCTTTGGCATAAGTGGTGCTGTATATTTTAATATATCTATAAATTCTTCTTTAGGTTCTCCAACACTAATTCCTCCAATTGCATATCCAGGAAAATCTAGTTTGATTAATTCTTCTGTACTTTGCTTCCTTAAGTCTTTATAAAATCCTCCTTGAATTATTCCAAATATTGATTGATCTTCTGGTCTCTGATTTGCATTTTTACATCTTTCAGCCCATCTTGTTGTTCTTTCCATTGATTTTTTAGTATATTCATATGTTGAAGGATATGGACAGCATTCATCAAAAGCCATCATAATGTCAGAACCTATCGCATTTTGCATTTCTATTGATTTTTCTGGAGATAAAAACTTTTTACTACCATCTAAGTGTGATTGAAAAGTTACTCCCTCTTCTGTTATTGTTCTCAATTTTCCTAAACTAAACACTTGGAATCCGCCACTATCAGTTAATATTGGTCTATCCCAATGCATAAACTTGTGTAATCCACCCGCTTCTTCCATTATTTCTTTTCCTGGTCTTAAAAATAAATGATATGTATTTGATAATATTATTTGTGCATTAACTTCTTTTAGCTCTTCTGGTGTCATTGATTTTACTGTTCCTTGTGTTCCAACAGGCATAAACACTGGTGTTTGTATATCTCCATGAGGTGTATGTACAACTCCTCTTCTAGCTCCTGTTTGTTTACATTCATGTAATAGTTCGTATGTTACTGATGGTTTCATTTAATCTCCTCCGTTTTTATTTTTAACAAATATACATTGCATCTCCAAAGCTGAAAAATCTATATTTATCTTTTACCGCTTCTTTATATGCTTCTAACATAAAATCTTTATCTGAAAGTGCTGACACTAACATCAATAATGTTGATTGTGGTAAGTGGAAATTTGTTATTAAATTATCTACGCATTTAAATTTATAACCTGGATAAATAAAAATGTTAGTATCACCTTCTATTTCTTTTACCAATCCATTCTCATCTGCTACAGTTTCCAAAACTCTGCATGATGTTGTTCCTACTGATATTATTCTCTTGCCGTTTTTCTTTGCGTTGTTTATTTTATCAGCATCTTCTTTTTTTATATAATAATGTTCTGTATGCATATCATGTTTTTCTACTTCGTCTTCTTTAACTGGTCTGAATGTTCCGATTCCAACATGTAAAGTAACATTAGCAATTTCAATTCCTTTTTCTTTTATTTTTTCTAGCAATTCATTTGTGAAATGTAATCCCGCTGTTGGAGCTGCTGCTGATCCATCATATTTAGCATAAACAGTTTGATATCTATCTTTATCTTTTAATGTTTCATGTATATATGGTGGTAGTGGCATTAATCCGATTTGATCTAGTATTTCGTTGAATATTCCTTGATAATTAAATTTTACTTTTCTTGTTCCACCAGGCATTATATCTAAAATCTCTGCTTCAAGTAATCCATCTCCAAAAATTACTTTAGTTCCAACATGAAGCTTGTTTCCTGGTCTAACAATTGATTCCCAAATATCTCCTTCAATATTATTTAGAAGCAAGAATTCAACATTTGCTCCTGTTTCTTTTTTTCCATACAATCTTGCTGGTATAACCTTCGTATTATTTCTAACTAAACAATCACCTGGTTCTAAATAATCAATTATGTCTTTAAAAGTTTTGTGTTCTATTGTTCTTTTTTCTCTGTTTACTACCATAAGTCTTGACTCATCTCTATTTTTTATTGGGACTTGCGCAATCAACTCTTCTGGTAAATCATAATTAAATTCTGATACTTTCACTTGTATTACTTCCTTTCATTAATCAGTTGTTATTGTTACATAGTTTGTTTCATTTATTTCTGAATTATTGTTGCTTGACATTACTTGCTTAAAGTTTGATATTATTTGAGAAACAATATCTATTATATTGTGTGGTACATTTTCAAATTCGATTTCTTGTGCATAATTAAAGTCACTTAATTGAATTGGCTTTGTTTTATACACTATTGGATCTAATCCAGTTTTTCCAACATTACTGTCAATGTTGCATCTCATGTAATCTCTATACCAATCTTTTAAACCTGTTTTATTTTGATTTTCATATCCAAACTTTTCATTATCATGTAAGGCTGGGAATGTATAACCTTTTTCAGTTAAATTTCTTTCTAGTGAATGTAGAAACTCATGTACAAATACTTCTTCTGGGAATGTGTCATTTTTAATATTATATTTATACATTGTACTATTTCTTAAATCATTTGGCATACGAATATTTGAGAATCCAATAGAATCATATCTCATGCTTCCTAGGCCAATCCATTCATTTACAGGAATTGAACTTAAAGTATCTCCCATTCTTATTCCAATGAATATATGATCATACTCATTTTTTTGTACATAATCATCTATTAATGGTTTTACATCTTTTGCTGCAACATAATAATAATTTTCTTGATCATATGACAATGATGTTAAAGGTTCTTTAATTTCAACTGTTTGATATGATACTGTCATTGCATTATTTGAAAAACTCTCTACTGTGTTTGCAAATCTTTTTAAATTATCTTTTAGCAAATCCTTATCTTCTTGTGTTAATGAATATGTATGATGCTTCCCTTCAATATTAACATCAATGTTGTCTATAAGAAAACATACTACATTCCAATCTGAAGTTTCATCTTTTATACCTTCTTCGACGTGAATATCTGAAAACCATGCTTTTCCTTTTGAATATCCATCATATCCGCCAAGTCTAAATGATATATCTAGTGTATCTTGTTCTTTACTATCAACTAATAACGTAACTTTTTGCCAATCTGTTGTCCCTTGTATTGGAATTGTTTGATCTGCAGTTCCCATTATACTTATGCAAGCTCCAGATGTCTCAGGCTTGTCACTTTCAACATTCTCAGTTTTAACCATACAAGTTATTCTATATGGTGTATCTTTTTTTACACTTATTTCCTTAAAAAATAATGCATCATTATAATCTTTGTTTTCTATACAATAACTCTTTTGTCCATTATACTTTTGTGAGCTATCTCTATAATATGATGTTTCGCCTTTATTTTCGTTGGCTTTTATAAAGTCATTAAAATAATATTTATTATAGATATATACTAGTGCAGTTATTAAACCAATCAATATTATTAATGAAAATATTCTTGATATCACTTTTTTCATATCTTATCTATTATCTCCTTTAATGAAGTTTCTAATTTTTCTAAAGTACCATCATTATGAATTACAAAATCTGCTTTTTTTACAAAAAATTCGTTATCGTTTTGAATCTTTAATCTTTCTTTAGCTAATTCTTCAGTTATGTTGTCCCTTTGACAAATTCTATTAATCTTTTTTTGGTCTTCTGCAACTACTGCTATTACATAGTCACATATTTTTTCCATCTTTGCCTCATATAATAATGGAACATCAATCCCTATATATTTGTAATCACACTTTTCAGCTTCTTTTATTTGATAATTTATATCATCTACAACATACTTAAAAGTTAATCTGTTAAGTGCTCTTCTTTTTCCTTTATTTTTATAAATAGTTTTTGCTATCTCTTTTCTGTTAAGTTTTCCATCTTCTTTTAATATTTCTTTTCCAAAAAGATTTACCATTTCTTCGAAATATTTTGTTTGGTTATCGTTGCTTAATTTTCTTGCAACTTCATCTGCATCTATTATGAAAGATGAATAGTTTGACTTTAAAATTGTACTTAACGTTGTTTTTCCTGCCCCTGAAGGTCCTGTTATTCCTATAACTTTCATTTGAAAGCTCCTTAATCTAAATTTTTTATAGCATTTCTAGCTAACTCGTCACACCTATTATTAAATTCATTATCGCTGTGTCCTTTTACTTTTATGAATTCTACTTTATGAATTTTAGTGTACTTATATAATTCTTCCCATAATTCTTTATTTTTTACAGGTTTTTTATCTGCTGTTTTCCAATTGTTTCTTTGCCAATTATAAATCCATCCATTATTAAATGCATTTACAACATATGCACTATCACTATAAACTTTAACATTGCACTCAAATTTCAATAATTTCAATGCTTCTATAACAGCAGTGATTTCCATTATGTTATTTGTTGTATCTGGATTTCCACCTGATATTTCTTTTTTATTTTCTTTATACATTAAAATAGAGCCCCATCCTCCTGGTCCAGGGTTTCCTGAACAAGCTCCATCTGTATATATTGTTACATTTTCCATAAAAACCTCTTTTAAAAAAATTCTCTAAACTGCTATAATATTGCGATTTTATTAGATATATGCTATTATAACAGTAATTGATTAATTATACAATATTTGAGAGGAGAAAAATTTTGTCTAGTAAACTTTGTATTATATCTGAATATAATCCTTTTCATTTTGGTCATTTGTATCATTTAAATGAATCTATTTCCCAGACGAATGCCGATTTTAAAGTTGCAATTATTTCTGGGAACTTTGTTCAACGTGGTGAACCTAGTATAATAAATAAATGGGAAAAGGCTAAAGTTGCGTTGTCCACTGGATTTGACTTGGTTGTTGAATTACCTACTTTATATGCAATTTCAAGTGCTGAAAACTTTGCTAATGGTTCGGTTAAAATTGCCAATCAGATTGGTAGTGATTATATTTCTTTTGGAACTGAGTCTGGTGATTTGAAAAAATTAAAAGATTTGTCTTCTCTTATTAATAAAAACGAAAAAGAATATATCGCAAATGTTAAAGAAAAAATTGCTGAAGGCTTTTCATATCCAAAATCTCAGGAACTTGTAATTGATAAAATGTTCGGAGATGAATTCTTAGGTGTTTGCAAACCTAATAATATTTTAGGACTCGAATATTTGAAGTCATTAAATGCTATTTCATCAAAGATTATCCCTATTACCGTTAAACGTGATTTTGAAAAATCATCTTCCTCAGATGTTCGTGCTCTGCTTAGAACTTCTGGATTTAAAATTGAAAATTTAAAAGATAAGATTCCTGATTTTTCTTATGAAATTTTGGCTGAAAATATTGATAATGGAAATGCTGTTTTGTCTTTAAAAGCTTTTGAAAAAGAAATTATATATATTTTAAGAACTATTGATAATGAGAAATTAAAGAATATTCCTGATGTTCCTGAAAATATGCTTTCTAATTTGAAAAAAGTTGCTTGTTCTACTAACTCTTTAGATGAGTTAATTACTACTTTGAAAAATAAAAGCATTACTCAAGCAAGAATTCAAAGAATTTTGTTATATATTTTACTTGGAATCACTAAATCTGATATGGAATTGTCAAAAAGAATTACTCCTTATGTTAGAGTTCTTGGTATGAGTGAGAATGGGAAAAAGATTCTTTCTGATATCTCTAAAGATATTAATGTTATTACTTCTGTTAAGACATTTGAGAAAAATTGTGATGATTCTGATTTCCTTAGAATGTTGGAGATTGATAAAAAAGCAACTGATATTTATACATTAGCGTACTCAAAAAATTCTGTTGCAAATCTTGACTATACAATGAGAATTCAAACTAATTCTTAAATTAATATGATTAAATAAACAAAAACACTTTGATTTAGCAAATATAAATATAGTACAGAAAAAGTTCATATAAACTTCCCTCACACCTTGCTGTCGCATTCCTCGGAATTTGAAAATAAAAAATTACCATTTTTATTTTCAAACCGGGTAGAATGCTTCAATCGAACTCACTTCGTTCGTTTGGTCCCTGCGCGGTGATTCGAAATTTTATATGAACCTTCTTCTTTTCTATTATAAATACAATTTCAAAAGCTAAATCAAGTGCTTTTGTTTATTTTAATACTATTTCTTTTTTGTTTAAATATTCTAATGCTCCGGAATCCGTTGCAAAATCAAATTTCATTTTATAATTTTCAAGCATCTGATATTTGCATTTGAATTTCTTGTTTATTTCGTTTATTCCGTATTTTCCGTCTCCTAAAATTGGATGACCTATATGTGCTAAATGAGCTCGTATTTGATGAGTTCGTCCCGTAATAAGCTCAACATCTAGTACTGATGTATTGCTTTTTTTATCTTCTGATAAAACTTTGTATTTTGTTAGTATTTCCATGTACCCCTTTTTAGGAGTGTCTGATATGTAGACTAATGATTTTTTATTATCTTTAAAAAGATATGCTTTTAGCAAAGCTTCTTTTTTATTTAAAATTCCGATTACTGTACATCTATAGTTTTTCTTTATCTCTTTGTTTTTGAATTTTGAAAGCAAAATTTCTAATGCTTCTGGATTTTTTGCAAATAAAACTAATCCTGTTGTGTTTCTATCAATTCTATGACATGGACTTATATATGTATATTTTTTGTTTAATATTTTTGTCAATGAGTCTGCAGTTGGTTCGTCTGTAACTACTTCTAGTTCTGCAGGTTTATTTACAACTAAAATATTTTCATCCTCAAATATTGTCTTAATGTTATAATTTTTATATAGCAATTCATCTACAATAAATATTGTTATTGTGTCAAATTCATGGACAATTTTATCTTCATTTACTCTAACATCATTTATTCTTATATCTTTTTTTCTTAATGTTTTGTAGAATGTTGATGATGTTAAACCATTGAAGTGTGCATACATAAATGTGCTTAATTTTTTGTTATTAAATTTGGGTTCTACAATTAGTTTTTGCATGTTTCCTCCATTTTTATTATTTTTCAAATATACTTAATATTTTTGCCACAGCATAAATAATGTTTGTACATTTAGTTTTTGCAAAGTTTTTTCCTAAAGCCTTACCACCTACTGTAATTGAGGCAACAAGTGCACTCATTATGAATTGGATGTCAAAGCTCAATCCTATGCTTTGTGTAATTTTTACTGTTAACATGGCACTTATCGCACCACTAAGTACACCGCATATATCACCGATAACGTCATTACATATATTAGAAACTTTTGGCGCTGATCTAATTAATTTTATGGCTGTTTTTGCACCTTTTACTTTCTTTGACGCCATTGCGTGGAACTCTTCTTCTGTTGCACAAGTTATGGCAACACCAACAATATCAAATACTACACCAATTAATATAACGATGATAAGTACGATTAAAGCTGGTAATGTTGCTAATCCATTTATACTTGTTGTTGATATGTATGAGAATGTCATTGACAATATAAATGTTACTATAAATATTGTGAAGAACCATTTAATAGCTTCGTTTTTCGGGTTCTTGTTTTTTTCGTTCTTTTTCTTCATTTCTTTTCCTCTCTTTGGTTCGTCTTTTCTTGCATTTTAGCATAACAATTTTTGTATGTCAAAATGCAATTTAAAACTTTTCATATTACTTGATATAGAAAAAAGAATTTATATAAAACAGACACTTTCATCTGATTGTATAAATTCTTCACTATAATTATTATCGAATTAAAGATGGTAGAAATTTAAGTAAATTTTACGGTATAAGGTCTAGCAGAATTTCTCTACTTTTTACTAAGCATTACTGCTTAGCTGTTTCCATTTAAAAAAGCATCCCTTAAAAGTTTCGGGCAGCTAGATCGCCACTAAAATCCGTACCTTAATCCCTAAATTTCCAAGCTTCTCGATTGAAACGAACATTCTAGAAGTTTTCCTTAATGTACTTGATCTATTATTAGTTTCTTTTGCAATAATGATTTCATAGCCTTTCAAGAGAAAACGTGGCCGCGTCTTTTCATGAAATAATGACTAATCCCAAGATTACCACTCAAAACAGATTTATCGCATACAATTCGATATGTACACTCAAAATAGATTATATCACAACAAGTAGAACTGGTGATAACGAATATAGGAATCCAAATATATGCCGTTATATTCTATCCTAAATTCTTTACTTCCCATACCCACGCAAAACTGGCATTTTGCGCATGACATAAGAAACTTTATCTAATAAATCATGTGTGGATTTTTAGCCCCACCTTCATAATAGATAGTACAACTAGAATAATGCACCATCGAGTTTTATTATACCAGAATCCAAAAGTAAAGACAAATTTGAAATTGAAACTTTTTTAATAGTTTTAATCAAATTTGTCTTGAAAGATTAATCTTGTTTTTATTTTTTACCATTATTTCTCGTTTTTTCTTAAATTTTCTTTATTTTTCTTTTCTTTTTATTTCTTGATTTTGTTTTTGCTTTTTGTTTTAATTTATATTTTTTAATTTAGTTTATTTAATATCCGTTGTTGTATCGTTCTTTTTTCTTTTTATATCTAAACAAGTGTCAGCATTTTTATTGTTGTGCTGGCACTTTTTGTATATTATTTTTTCTTAGTTGTTTTAGCTTTAGTTGTAGTTTCTTTAGATTTTGTTTTTTTAGTTTCCTTTTTTGTCTCTTTATTCTCTTCAGCTTTATTTTCTTTTTCAGCAGTTTCTTTTTCTTTCTTTTCTGCTTTCTTATCTTTTTCTTCAGCTACTACTTTTTCTTTCTTTTCTGTTTTTTTATCTTTTTCTTCAGCTACTGTTTTTTCTTCTACTTTATCTTTTATTTCTTTAACGTCAGCTGCCTCTTCATGCTTTTCCTCTGGCACTTGAATTTTCTCCTCAATTATCTTCTCAGTTTCTTCTGGCTTTTGACCTTTTAAATATACATCATATTCTTCAATATAAATTGTTAAAATACGTGGATATAGTGTTTCTGGTATATTAAAGTATCTGTTAGTTTTCATCTTTTCTTTTTTAACTAATTCATATTCAAACATATCAGCATCAATTATAACTTTTGATGTAACATCCATTCCATTTGGTAATGTATTATTTGTATTATCATAATATGTTGCATTAGTTAAGAAAACAGCTGGATAGCCTTCTTTAAAATTAAGTTTAAACAATTTAACTGCTGTTTCGAATTTGTTGTCATATGATTCAATTTCTCTTTCAGCGTTTATATTGAAAACACTAAAATCTGTTTTATGTAATTTTTCATTTATAGATCCAACTTTGTATATTGGCATATCATAATCAAATTTAATTTTATGCATTGCTTCATTTAATGAACTTGTCATTAGTTGTAATTTCTCTGTAAAATCAAATATATCAATTTTTTTGTTTATATTCAAAATTTGAAACTTGTCTTTTTCATTTTCTCTATGTGACTTGTTATTTAAGTATTTAACCTGAGTTGGGTCATCTCTCATTGAACCAAATATATCAAAATCGACTTTAGAACTTAATGTTGAATTTGAACTTGTGAAATACTCGCTTTTTAAACTTCTTAGTTGCTCTTCTATTACGTCTTTATCCATATCACCATTTTTCAACATATTAATTATTGGTAATACATTTGTACTAGCTACATAAATACTATCTAATTCTTGCTTTGAAAATTTTGTTCTTTGCAACTTATCATATGCTATTCCTAAATCTTCAAAATCATATTCATAATCGAATTTTTTCTTTATTTTTTGAGCATCACCATCATATATATCATCACCCGTATCAAGTTCTAACAATTCATCTTTATTAGCAAACTTCCAGAAATCAAATAAACTCTTTTTGTGTTTATCTATTTCTTGAATATACAATGTGGCATTTTCAATTTTCTTTTTAGTATTTAATATTTTTAGTTCCATTGCTTTTATGTCTTGAGTTAAATCTTTTACATATCTCTCACTTTTTTCATATAAAGCTTGAACTGTTACTAAATCATCAATTGTATGATATTTTTTATCATCAGTATATCCTTGAATTGGTTTAGGTTCTTTTGTTTCTTCTTTCTTTTCAACTTCTTCAATTTCTTCTTTAGCCTTATTTTTCTTTTTAGAGAAGAAATATTTAACTTTACCGAAGAATGTTTTCTTACATTCTAAGTATGTAGAAATTTCTTTTTGCTTAATGAAATATTCTGCTTCTTCTTTTTTTAGCTCAGCTTTCAAATCTTTTAATTTATTTTCTAATTTAAAAGATTTTTGATTAAATTTCTTAATCTCAGCCTCTGTTTCAATATATTTTTCTTTTATGAATTCTGGCAAATCTCCATAAGTAATCTTTTTGCCTTCATAGAAAAATTCTATACTATTTTTTTCATTAATCTGAGTAGTAAAATTATATCTGCTTCCAAGTTCTGTTTGTAAAATAAATAATGCTTTTATTAACTTATAAAATTCGTCAGCTTCCTCTTTGCTCCTTAAAATTATTTTATACATTGTTTTTAAGCTGTCATAAATTGGTGTCTCTCCAACAATTTGAATAGTCAATTTATCATCTAAATCGTGTACTTCATATGTTAAAGACCAATTTTTTGTGAATACCCATAAATAATTTTCAATATCATTTATTTCTTTATTGCTTAAGTATTGTTCACTATAATTTACATATGAAATAGGTACAAAAATCTTTTCATTTTTATCTTTTTGCTCTGCTTCAATTTTCTTTCTTAATAAATAGAATAACTCATCAAATGTATCTTCTTTTAAAGATACTAACATGAAATATCTATCTGTATCTGCAGAATAGTATATTTGCCATAATTGATTTTTAGGATAATGTACTGTAAATGGTATTTTGTCTGCCATTTTACTTTGCTCTAGTGCTACTCTTTTTATGCTTATATCAGAAATTCTTTCAAAAACATTTAATAGTTCTGCTGATTTTTCACTATCATGTTCACTTTCTTCAATAAACCTTCCTAATGGCATTGATTTTGAATATTTTTCTTTTATTGGATCATCTCTATGTGCTGTTGTGCAGTAAATTTCTATATCCTTTATTGGTACATATTTGTATACTTTTAATTCTTTATCGTTATTTAATCTTGAAGGATTAAATATTATAGGTTTAGTTTCAGTTAAAAAAGTTGGTAAGTTTTCTAAATCTAATCCTAGTACATTCAATTTTTCTTTTATATCTTCTTTAGTAGCCAATTTGTTTTCCTCCTCGTCACATTTGAGCCTAGTATATCATAATATAAATTAATTTCCAAGTAATACTCATATTTTTTTCACATTTTTTCACTATTGTACATTCAACAAAAATCAGAATATAATTCATATAACTATTTTGACTAATTCTTCTTCAAGTTTTTATATTCTGACATAAATTCATGTATTTTTCTAGATTAGATTTTATTCCTAGAATCTTTTATTTTAAACTCTAAAAGCGTAAAAAAGTACGTTATCAGTATACTTGATATACTTAATAACATACTTTTTAATCATGTATTACAATTGTAATTACATAGCTTTTTCTTCAATTTCTTTTGAAATCATAGAAACAAAATCTTCTATTGACATTTGACCAATGTCTCCTTCTTTTCTCTTTCTTACTCCAACTGCGTTTGCTTCTACTTCTTTTTCTCCTAAAATTAGCATGTATGGAACTTTTTGTAATTGAGCTTCTCTAATTTTATATCCGATTTTTTCTTGTCTTGCATCTAATTCAACTCTTATTCCTTTTTCCTCAAGAATTGCTTTTATTTTTTCTGCATATTCTTTTTGGTTATCAGATATTGGTAAGATTGAAACTTGAACTGGTGATAACCATACTGGAAATGCTCCAGCAAAGTGTTCTGTTATAATTCCTATAAATCTTTCGAAAGATCCGAATATTGCTCTATGAACTAATATTGGCGTTTTCTTTTCTCCGTTTGAGTCTATATATGAAAGGTTAAATCTAAGTGGTAATTGGAAGTCAACTTGAATTGTTCCCATTTGCCATTCTCTTCCTAAGCAATCTTTCATTTTTATATCAATTTTTGGACCATAGAAAGCTCCGTCACCTTCGTTTATTCTGTAGTTATCTTTTCCGCAAAGTTCATCTAATACTGATTTTAAGTTAGCTTCTGCTTTATTCCATAATTCGATGTCTCCCATATAGTCGTCTGGTCTTGTTGAAAGTGTTAGTTCGAAATCTAATCCAAATATTCCATATAGGTGTTTTGCTATTTCGATTATATCTTTGATTTCTGCACCAATTTGATCTTCTGTTATGAAGTTATGTGCATCATCTTGTCTGAACATTCTTACTCTGAATAAGCCATTTAATTGTCCTGATTTTTCATTTCTGTGAATTACATCAATATCGTTAAAACGCATTGGTAAATCCTTATAGCTTCTTAATTTTGAATCAAATATTTTAATTGCATTTGGACAGTTCATTGGTTTTAATGCTTGTTCTTTTCCATCAGAATCTGTTAAAACAAACATATCTTCTTTATAGTGATCCCAATGTCCTGATATTTTCCAAAGTTCACTACTATTTAATTGTGGACCAGAGAATTCCATGTATCCTCTTTTTTCATGTTCTTTTCTCCAGAAGTCTATTAAAACGTTCATCATTTTAAATCCTTTTGGCATCCAATATGCCATTCCTGGAGCTGTTTCATCAAAGAAGAATAATTCTAATTCTTTTCCTAATTTTCTATGATCTCTTTTTTTAGCTTCTTCTATCATATTTAAATATTCATCAAGTTCACTTGCTTTTGGGAATGAAATTCCGTAAATTCTTTGTAGCATTTTGTTGTGTTCGTCACCTCTCCAATATGCTCCTGATGATGATAATAGTTTTATTGCTTTTACACATCCTGTTGATGGTAAATGTGGGCCTCTACATAGGTCTGTGAATTCTCCTTGTTTGTAGAATGAAATTACTTCACCTTCTGGTAGTTCTTTGATTAGCTCTACTTTGTAAGGTTCTTCTCTTTCTTCCATAAGCTTTATAGCTTCTTCTCTTGGAAGTTCAAATCTTTCAATTGGTAAATCTTCTTTGATTATCTTTTTCATTTCTTCTTCAATTGCAGATAAATCTTCTTCTGTAAAAGGTTTTTCTACATCAAAGTCATAGTAAAATCCTTTTTCAATTGATGGACCAATTGTTAGTTTTGCATCTGGGAATAATCTCTTGATGGCTTGTGCCATGATATGAGAAGTCGTGTGCCAATACATTGATTCCTCTACTTCTTGAGTTCTTCCTCCGCCAAGTTTAATTTTAAACATATAAATTCCTCCTTTACCTATCTTTTGATAGGCTAAACAAAATTTATTTGAAGCCTTACTTATAGAGGTTTTTGCATATTAAATGTTTATAATATAACAAAAACCCCTATAAGCCTTTTAGACTTATAGGGGTAAGTTTATTTTCTTACGGTTCCACCCTAATATTTAACTTGTTTACCGTTTTAACGCAACTTCTACGCTTTTCTTTCGAAAAGAAACTCCGGGGTAGTTTTTCAAAATCGTTTGTTAAGATTAGCTTTCAGCCGGTGACTAATCATCTCTTTTAATAACCTTATTTTTACTTTGTCCCATCACTGTTTACATTTGTATTTTACTACTTTATTCCAGTTATGTCAATTGTTTTTTAGAATTCCAGTCAAAAAGTATTATTAATATTTTCTCACACCTTGCTGTCGCAATCTTTTTGAGCCTTCGGCTCTTTTTATTGTAAAGATTGCTTCAATCGCAGTCACTTCGTTTCTTTGGTCGCTGTGCGGTGATTCAAAAACCATTATAATACTTTCTTGAGACATCTAACTTATCTTATTTACTCTAAAAATGTGCCATTCGCTAATATTTACCTTTGATATAATTGTTCTAGTTCTAATGTTGTTAATTCTCTGATTCTTCCTGGTGTTAAATCTTTAGGTAACTTTAGGTTTCCCATTTGGGTTCTATGGAGTTTTGTAACTTTGGCACCGTAGCATCCGAACATTCTCTTAATTTGGTGATATCTTCCTTCTGTTAATGTGACTTCTGCTGTGTATTTACCTGTTATTATCATTTCTGAGCTTTTGCATTTTCCGTCTATTAGTTCTATTCCTTCTTTAAATCCTTTTTTCATTTCTTCTGTTACAGGAATGTCTATTGTTACTTCGTATTTTTTTGATACGTGTTTTTTAGGTGCTAGTATGTTATGGGCAAATTTTCCGTCATCTGTTATTATCATTAAACCTGTTGTGTTTTTGTCTAGTCTTCCTGCTGGAAATAGTTCTCTTTTTTGATATTCTTGTGGAACTAGTTCTAATACTGTTTTATCTTTATTGTCTTTTGTTGCTGAGATATATCCTTCTGGCTTATTTAGTATTAAATATATGTTGTCTTTTATAGTTATTGGATTATCATCTATTTTTATTTCTGATGAATATTTATCAATTTTTATGTCAGATTTCAATACTATTTTGCCATCTACCTTTACTCTTTTTTGTTGTATAAGTTTTTTTACATCACTTCTCGAATAGTTCCCTTGTGATGATATTATTTTATCAATTCTTTCCATTTTAAACCTCTTATTTTAAAGGAATTATAATATTTTTTTGCTTTTTCTTCAAGTGTAATTTATAAAACAGAAAATCGCCCTTAATTACTGGCGATTTTCTGCGATACATTTACTACATTTAATTTTCGATTACATTTAAGATTTTTGCCACGAATGGCATTGACTCTGGGTCGCCCGGAACTTTGATTTTAAGTTTCTCACCATCATAATTGATAGTGAATTTAGGCACAGCCTCTCTGAAGTCAATTTTTCTCATAACTTCATTCATCTGTTCTTCAGTCCCGGTGCAGGTGATTTCTACCATGCTGTCTTTTATAGACACATGATACGGTCCTGTTACTTCTTTGTCGAAATTAATTAATTTTTTTAATTTTTTAATTGCTTTTTTCTCTATACGAGATGCAAAACTTTGAGAAACTTTGAACTTTTCTGCAAGCTCATCTTGTGTAACTCCGCCTGCTCTGCAAAGCAAAACGTAACGTTCCCGTGAGCTCAAAGTGTTCATAATATGCTGTAACACCCTCTCAAGATACTCTGTGATTTCTCCTTTCTTTTCGAAATCCTGCCGCTCATCTGCAATTGTGTCAGCGACATGAACTCTAGTGTCATCTTGCTTTCTTATTGGCGAATCAAGAGAAATATCATCTTGATACTTATTTTTTCTCTTGAGTTCTTGCCACACTTCGTTTTGTATGCATATTATGGCATACGTTGCAAACGAAATGTTCCTTGATTGGTCGTATGATGCCGCAGCCTTGATTAATCCCATGCTTCCTGCCTGTACAAGATCATCCATGTCCTGGTAATTTACTGCATATTTTCTTGCAATAAAAATCACCAAACCATAATTGCTTGTTACTAATGATGTACTCTTCTCATTCATGTAATCTTTCCTCCGTTGTCTGTTGTAATATATCATTAATTAATAGTATCTACTAATTATTTTACCATTTTTTCTTTTCTTTTTCAACGTTAGAATTAATCCTCAGTATAACATGGGTGTTATCATTAAAAGAACAAAAGCAGACATTAATAGCATTTATACTGATTATAACATTTTAAAATCCGCGTCTTTGTTCGCGCCCAGAAATTTGCAAAGCAAATTTCTGGCATTGTATAAAAAAGGAAATCGCCATTAATTACTGGCGATTTCCACTCGACACTTTATTTTTCTACTACTCTAAGGATTTTTGCAATAAACGGCAACGATTCCTGATCTGCTGGCACTTTGATGACAACATTTTCTTTATAATACTCGACTAAAAAACTTTTAACATACAACTTGACGTCAATTTCACAAAGGACATTGTGCATGAGTTCTTTGTTTCCATCAAGACTTAAACATATGTCTCCGTTTTTTATTTTTACTTTATACCGTCCATCAGTACAAACATCTGCCATCATAGATACTCGATCAAGGTTATCACTAGCTTTGCTTCCAATTCGTGAAACAAAACTTTGGGAAATTCCTAAATCAGCTGCAATTTCTTCCTGATTTATTCCCCCAGCTCTGCATAACACGATGTATCGTGCTCTGCATTCAAGTTTGTTCATTATGTAGTTAAGCACTTCTTCGAGCATCTCAATGCATTCTTTCTGTTCCTCGAAGTTCTGCTTCTGATCAGCAATCATATCGCCAACCACAAGTTTTTTCTCTTCGTTGTTTTGTTTAATTGGAGCTTCAAATGAAAGTGTAGGTGCATTTCTGCTCTTACCTCCCTGTCTTCGAAACTCCATTAAAATTTCGTTTCGAATACACTGAGCAGCGTACGTTGTAAACTTGATGTTCTTTGTTTCATCAAATCCATTTGCGGCCTTAATCAGTCCTATAGAACCAATTTGAAACAAATCGTCTCTTTCCTGATTTTCTTTGACAAGGTCGTTTACTACTAGTCCGACTAAACCTAAGTTTTGTTTGACTAGTTCATCTGTCCGTCTTTCCATAATGGTCCCTCCATTGTAAATAAAATATCTTGTTAATAAAGTACCCTGTAGTTATTCTATCACATGTTTTATGTAAATTCAAGACTTATGTAAATAAGTGAAAAGACTGTCGATATTCATCAACAGTCTTTTTAGACGTTTTATTCTTTTTCTGCCTCCTCTTTTTGTTCTTTTAGGGTAACTCGTCCAATGCGTTCAAGACCTTCGCTATAAAATGCATCGAATCTAATTCCGCTGGTAAACTTATGCAAGCTTTTTCATTATCATAAGTAATTTCAAATACAGGAATATAGTCTGGGAAATCTATTTCGTATATCCTACTTTCTATTTTCTCTTGCGTTCCATAGAAACTAATAAACATCTTATCAGAAACTACTTTAATATTATATTTTCCAGAATTTTTTTCATACGTTGGAGAGTTCATTCTCGCTCTAACTCTTTTGCCGGCTTTCGTTGTTATCCGTGATACATAGCTTTGTGAAATATTTATTTCCTCGCAAATATCTCTTTGCGTCATGCCTGCTGCACATGATAGAGCAATGTATCTCTCTCTTGGTGATAAATAGTTAATGATTATGTCCATCACTTCTTCAAAAGCTTCGTTATCCAAAAAAGCTGCTTCGATATTAGCTTTTTCATCTTCAATCAAATCGCCAAGAACTAAATTTTCTCTTTCTTGCTCTTTGATTGGTGTTTCTATCGAAACGTCTTTACTATATCTTTTTCTTCTTCGAAACTCCATGAAGATTTCGTTATTGATACACCGGCACGCATATGTTGCAAATTTGATTTTTTTACTTTCATCAAAACTTTGTGCTGCCTTGATAAGTCCAATAGTACCAATACTAAACATATCTTTAACTTCTTCAGGAAAAATAGCTATTTTTTTTATGCAATCGCCAACCAGTCCTAAATTGCCTTCAACCATTTGTTTAATCCGATCGTCCATTGTGGTATACTCCTTTCCTTCGAAATAAAACATCCAAGTAATAATTTTACTCGTGGTTTCTATTCTATCACAGTTTGCTTTATTTATCAATCAATTTATGTTAACTTTTGTATACCACTAATTTTATAAATTATCATATTCTTCATCTGTTACTGGTTCACACCATTCATTTTTCGTATTTTCTCCTGGATTTTTTGAATAGAGTCATATAATCTAACAATATTTCTATCGTCATTCCTGCAGATCTCATGCATTTTATAAATTCTACCCATTTGCAAGACTCTTCATCAAAATCTCTAATACCAGATTTTGTTCGAGGTACTTCTGGTAGTAAACCAATTCTCTCGTAATATCTAAGAGTATCTTGAGTTATGTCATACTTTTTACTAACCTCAGCAATTGTCATATTCTCACTCCCTTCTTATGTCAAAAATGAATATTATATTTTTAACATCCTTATATTATATAACACTTAGAGTTTACTCTAAGTCAATAGTTTTTTATAATATTTTTATTTTTTAACATAAATGTGCAAAACATTGTTTCTGTCAATAGTAAAAAATAAATTTGACATATTTCTTGCTTGTTGATAGACTGATTGTTATATTAAGATGTTTCACAAGGAGAAGTGTGTATGAGAAAAAAATAGCTGTTTTTTCCGATATTCATGGAAATCTTCAAGCTATATTAGAAGATATAAAAAAGGAACCTATAGATAGTATAATCTGCTTAGGGGATGTTATAGGAATTGGTCCTAATTCTAAGGAAACTCTACAATTAATAGAAGAGAATAAAATTGAAATGATTCTTGGAAACCATGAAATATATTTTTTAAATAATTTCAAAAAAATGAAATTTTTGAAGCTGGAAAAAATCATACGGAACATCATAAATGGATAGCAAGTTTGTTAGATAATAATGATAGAGCTTTTTTATCTAATTGTAACTTATCATAAGACTTTGAAAATTCTAATCTCATATTAAGTCACTTTTTTCTAAAAGATTCTATTTCAACAGGTGTTTATCCTTTTTTTGAAATTGATATAAGAAAAAAAGAAAATCAAAATGATGTTAGAATACCAAATAAAAGAAAATATAATTTATTTGGCCACATACATAATAAATTCTACTTTGAAAATGGCGAAAATAAATATTATTGTTTAGGATCTAGTGGCTGTGTCCATGATGATAAAACTTTTTATAATGTAATTTATGTTGATAATAAAATTGTTGAAATAAAAGAAAAAATAATTAAATTTAATAGGGATGCTTTTGAAAGCAGTGTTCAAAAAATTAATTATCCTGAAAAGCAAGAAATTTATAATAAATTTTTTAAAATATTATAATAAAAACAGTAGTAAGATTGAATATAATTCTACTTACTACTGACTTTTTTATATTAGTTTTTCTTCTTTTTTATTCTGATTATCATCTACCGAAAAATCATTCTTAAAAAACCATTTATATGCTCTGTTTGCGATTGCTTTAGTTTCAAAATAATCAATTCCACCTCCAGCAACTGCTCCTACAACTGGAACAACCCTAGATAAATTAATAATTCCTGTCGTTCCTGCTTTAGTAATAAATGTAAATCCTACTTTTTGATTTATTTTAATCAAAGCTTTTCCTGGTATTTTCTTAATTGTAGCATTTGTTAGTTTTATTCCGAATTTAATACCAGCTTGCTTTATTACATCAGTTACTGCCACTCCTGCCAAGCAAGCATATACTAAAGTTTGAACTTGATCAGATTTTAAATCATAACCTGCAAGATAAGCTATACAAGCTATCATTCTCATTTGAACATACAATACACTTCCGACATTAACTGGAATAGTTACAGGTAATGTTATTATTCCACCAAATCCTGTTAAAAAACCTGATGTTGTACATTTAACGACTTGATTTTTAATCATTGCCTTTGCTGCCTTATTATTATTTGTTTCTTTGTCCAAATAATTTTTAGCAAATTCTTCTATTGATGGACTTACTTTTGGTACACCATTTAATGCTTTCTCATAACAATTATTTAGCACTTTCATAATGTCTTCCTGTGTAACTAGTTTCTTTTTATTTTCTTCTTTTTTATCTTCTTTCACTTTAAATCAACTCCTTTATTTTTTCAGTACAGGCTATGTTTTTTTCGCGAATTATTACTAAAATACAGATTACTATTTTCAATACTAGATATATTTATCTCTTAACCATTTACATTTTTCTATGTTGCTCTTTCTTAATTTTGTATGAATTATATTTTTAAATTCATTATCATTTTCCTTCTTTATTACTATCATGAGATTCCTCCAAAACTATTATTTTTCAATTATTGTGTCTATGGAAACTCTTTCATAAAAGCTTTTTCCGCATTCATGTCGTAACCTAGACTTTTATAAAATTCATGTGCGCCTACATTATCACTTTCAGATGTAAAATAAATTAATTCACAATTACTTTCTACTGCAATTTCTTCTATTTTTTTGAAAAGTTTAGTTGCAATTCCTTTGTGTCTATATTCTGGATGAGTTCCAACCCACCATAAGGTCATAAAAGGTCTCTTTCCATCAAATAAATTATACGCTATAGTTACTGATGTATATCCAACAGTTTTTCCTTCTGATTTTGCTACTAAAAATCTATACATATTTTTGTTTTTATATAATTTTAAATATAAATCTTTTACATCATCTAAACCATATTCTTCGTTAAATATCATTTTATTAAGATAATAACATTCTTCAATATCCTCATATTTTAAATCTTCAATAATTATTTCCATAAATCATTCCTCATTTCATTGTCTGTTGTATACATTATAAAGTTATTTCACACAGTTGTACATATATAAATTTCATTTTTTTCCAAAAAAGCTTCAAGCTATTTTAGCTTGAAGCCCTTTTTATACTAAAATTTTATTTTTTCAAAATATCTATCCTAATGCAACATCTAGTATCATCATTATTACAAAACCGATTGCTACTCCTATTGTAGCTATGTTTGAATGTTCTCCTGATTGTGCTTCTGGAATCAATTCTTCTACAACTACATATATCATAGCACCTGCTGCAAATGATAATAAATATGGCAAAATTGGAACTACTGCATTTGTTAATAATATTGTTATTATTGCACCTATTGGTTCTACAATTCCTGATAGGGTTCCATATATAAATGCTTTAAATTTTGATGTTCCTTCACTTTTTAGTGGCATTGAAATTATGGCACCTTCTGGAAAGTTTTGTATTGCAATTCCTATTGCTAATGCAAATGCTCCAGCCATTGTTATTCCTGCATTTCCAATTAATGCTCCCGCAAACGTAACACCTACCGCCATTCCTTCTGGTATATTATGTAATGTTACTGCAAATACAAGCATCGTTGTTTTCTTGATTTTGGCTTTTATTCCTTCGGGCTTGTCTGAGTGTAAGTGCAAATGTGGAACTATGCTATCTAGTGCTAATAAAAATAATATTCCTATTAGGAAACCCACTGATGCTGGAATCCATGAAATTATATTTTGTGATTCTGCCATATCGATTGATGGCATTAATAGTGACCATACTGATGCTGCAATCATTACTCCTGAGGCAAATCCAAGTAATAATTTTTCTACAGTTGCATTCATTTTGTTTTTCATTAAAAATACTGTTGCTGCTCCTAATGTTGTTCCTAAAAATGGTATCAATAATCCTAAAAATAATTGCATTTATATTTTCTCCTTTTTATGTATTGTATTTCATAACTTTTCGCTTGCACTATTTATTCTTGTGATAATTTTTTAATAATTTCTTCATGTGAAATCTTTATTGTTGTTGGTCTTCCGTGTGGGCATGTATATGGATTCTTTAGTGTTAATAACCCATTTATTAAATCGTCAACTTCTTGTCTTTTTAAATCCATATGTGCTTTTACTGCTGCTTTACAAGCTACTGTTGCTATAAATCTTTCTTCAACGTCTTTTGAATTACTTCTTTGTCCTGTTAACATTTCGTCTAATATGTCCATAAAAATATTTTTACTATTTGTTTTATATTCTAAATTTGGTATACCGTTTATTTTTATTGTATTTTCTCCAAATGTATCTAACTCAAATCCTATTTGCTTAAAAAGTTGCATATTTTGTTTTACAAATTCTGCTTCTCTATGTGAAAGATTGATTATCTCTGGTATTAGCATCATTTGACTGCTATTTTTTATGTTGTTTTTATAATTTGCTTTGATTTGTTCATACAAAATTCTCTCGTGCGCAGCGTGTTGATCAATCAAATATATTTCATCATTTATTTCTACAATTATATATGTTCTAAATAAAATTCCTATAAATTTATACTCTATTTTTCTTTTTCCTTCTCTTGTAATCTCAGTTGCATCTGTTTTTTCTTCTGTTTCAGTCTTTTCAAAATGGTTTGTTAAAAAAGTATATTCATTTTCTACATAATCTTTTTCTACTTCTCTTTCATTATTGCCTAAAAATTCGCTACTTAAAATTGCCTCTTTTATTGCATGATAAAAAATTCTGTAAAGCTTGTCCTCTTCTTTAAATCGTACTTCTGATTTTGTCGGATGGACATTAACATCATAACAATCTGCTGGCATTTCTAAATTTAAAATAAAGAATCCATATTTTCCTATTCCTGTTGCACCTTTAAACGCTTGGTCTGCACTACTATATAATATTTGATTTTTTATATTTCTTTTATTTAAAAATATTATTTGATCTTTTCTTGAATCTTTTGCAATCTTTGTATTTCCTACTACTCCTGTTATCTTAATTTTATCTTCTTCATAATTAACTTTTACAATATTTTCTTTAATTTCTTTGCCATAGATTTTGTAAATTATATCTTCTATTTTTCCATCGCCATTTGATTGAAAAACTAGTTTTCCATCATTTATAAATTTAAAAGAAATATCAAGATTAGCAATTGCAGCTTTTTGAATCCATTCTTTTATTGCTCTTGTTTCTGTTTGATCCTTTTTCAAAAACTTGTATCTAACTGGTGTATTAAAAAATAGTTCTTCTACTATAATAGTTGTGCCTTTGTTTGCAGCAACTTCTTCCATTTCTTCAATTTCACCTGCTCTTGATACCATTTTTATTCCGAAATTGCTTTCTTTTGTTTTTGAAATTAATGTAGTTTTTGAGATTGCTGATATGCTTGCTAAAGCCTCACCTCTGAACCCCATGGTATATGTGGTTTCTAAGTCTTCTATTTCTTTTATTTTACTGGTAGCGTGTCTTTCTAATGCAATAGGCATGTCTTCTCTTGACATGCCTTTCCCATTGTCTGAAACTTTTATTAATCCTTTTCCACCTTTTTTTATTTCAATAGACACAGATGTAGCACCTGCGTCTATTGAATTTTCTACTAATTCTTTTACTACATTTGCAGGTCTTTCTATAACTTCACCTGCAGCTATTTTGTTTATTGTTAAATCATCTAATATTACAATATCGCTCATTATTCATTTCCTTTTAAACTTGTTACCATATCTATCTTATTTACTTTCTTAGCTAATATATATGATGAGAATATTGATACTAATGCTGTTCCTATTAATGCATATATATATGATAATGTATTTATGTGCGCTGGCATATCATATGTTTCTGCAATTGCCATTTTAAAAATATAATCTGCTAAGAAAAATCCTGCCGGTAATCCAATTATTATTGATATAATTGTTATCCAGTTATTTTGCTTTATATAAATTTTTCTTATTTGTTTATTTTTAAATCCTAATACTTTTAATGTTGCAAATTGGTATTGCTTTTCTGAGAATGATAATACACCTAAATTATAAATTATTACAATTCCAAGTAGTGATGCAATTACAATTAATAAAACAATCATTGTTTGCATTGTGTTTAGCATATTGTTCATTCCGCTTCTTATTGCAACTTTATCTTGTATTACTTCTACTCCGTCTATTTCTTTAACATCTTTTAAATTTTGGTTGGTATATATACTATCCGCTCTGTATGTTATTCCTAGTGATTCTAAATACTTTCTTGTCATTTTTATATTTTGATTTTGTGGATCACTATCTAACCCAACAATTTTACTTTCGTGATATGTGTCATCTCCATAAATGTGCCATCTGATTGTGTCTCCAACTTTATATCCTTTAGTTTTGGCTAATTTTCTTGTTACAAAAACTCCATCATCTTTTAAATTTACATAGTTTCTGTCTCCATCTGTAAATCTTATATATCCATTACTATCATCTACGAACGCATTGTTTGCTTCTTTCTTGTCTCCATTTTCAATTTCAATACCTAATGTTTCTGATGTTTCAGTTCCATATTCGTCTGTTAATTTTTTGAATTGTTCATCTGTATAATCTGCTTTTAATGATAATTTATAATCAAAATTATATAGGTCTTCGAATTGCCATTCCATGAAATTGTTCATTGTATCTCTTAATCCAAATGCACATGTTAGTATCATTGTACAGCTTGTTATTCCTACTATTCCCATTAAAGTTCTCATTTTATTTCTTAGGATATCTCTTAGATTCCACTTGCTTGAGAATTTCATTTTTTTGAATATACCTTTTGATGTGAATCTGCTTCCTTTTACAGTTGGCATTTTTTCTCTTAATGTTTCTGCTGGTGATTCTTTTAATTCTGATCTACATGTTAAATACGTTACTAATGATATAATTAGTATTGAAACTAGTGCAACTATTACACTGCTATCTTCTACAACAGCTCTTCCATTTGGAACTTCAAAATAAGACATTTCCATTTTTATAAACATTGTTCCAATTAGTAATGGTCCTGCTATGAATCCTACAATTCCTGCTAATACTGATATCCAGAATCCATATCCAACGTAGTGTGCTGTTATTTTTCCATTTTTAAATCCTAACGCTTTTAATGTTCCAATTTGAACTCTCTGCTTTTTTACTACTCTTGTCATTGTTGTTATTACTGATAATATTGCTATAAATAGAAATAGTCCAGTAAATACACCTACATATGTTTCTCCTTCTTCAATTTCTCCTTGATATGTTGAATATGATGTTGAATCTTTAATATCAGTAACTGCTAATGCTGATTTAACTTCATTTTCAATATCAGATTTTACTTGGTCTTTATTGCTTTCTTCATTTACATCAACAAGTACATAGTTAAATGTAAGATAATCTTTGTAATTAAAATTCTTTGCAACTGAATCAAAAATTTCTTCATTATCTATATTCATTTTTTTCATTACAGATTGTTTAATGTAATCTTGTGGAAATTCATTTATTGATACATATGCAAATCCGAAATCTGTATGGTCTGGGAAAAGTGATGCTTCGTCTTTTACATCATATACATGATCTGGTACATTTATTAGGCCAAGTACTTTTTCTGTTATTTTTGTGCCATCATATTTTAAAGTTATTGTATCTCCAACTTTTACATTATTTTTTTCTGCATAGAAGTTATCTAGCCATATTCCGGCTTTATCTTTAGAAAATTCTTCTCCATCAATGATATAGAATTTTGAAATATTATTAGATTCAATAAAACTTAATTCCATTGTTTTTTCTTCATGTGAATCTACTGTTGTTCTAATTGTTAGTTTTCTTTCAGCATCTTTTACATTTTTTATTGATTTAATTTTGTTTAAATCGTCTTGTGTAAAATTTTCTCCCATAACTGTTAAATCTTCTAAATTACATTCTGAGTAAAATTTATTTGCTGACTCTGTCATTCCTCCCATATATGAGCGGACTCCACAATAAGCGAATACTCCTAAAAATACCATTAAAAAGATTGCTATAAATTGTGATTTATTTAATTTCATATCACGAATCATTTTCTTTTTTAACATTTTACCATTTCACCTCATCAATCTTTTTAGGATTTTCATTTGCAGTTACACTTTCTATTTTTCCGTTTTTTACTCTAATTACTGTGTCTGCAATTTCGGCAAATAAACTGTTGTGTGTTACTATTATTACTGTGTTTGCTCTGTTATTTCCATCGCATTGTTTCTTTAATAATTTTAATATTTCTACACCAGTTTTTGAATCAAGGGCTCCTGTTGGTTCGTCACATAATAAAAGTTTTGGATTTTTAGCAATTGCTCTTGCAATTGAAACTCTTTGTTGTTCCCCTCCTGATAATTGGCTTGGAAATTTGTTCATATGTTTTTCAAGCCCAACTGCTTTTATTGCTTCTTTGCTGTCTGTTCCTTCTTTTACAACGTCTTTAATTAATTCAACATTTTCTAAAACAGTTAATGTTGGAAGTATGTTATAGAATTGAAAAATAAATCCTATATTTTCAGCTCTATACTCGCTTAGTTTTGTATCGTTGTATTTTGATATATCTTCTCCATCAATTTTTATACTTCCACTACTTGGTGTATCCATTCCTCCTATTAAGTTCAGTAGTGTTGATTTTCCGGCTCCTGATGGCCCAAGGACAACAACAAATTTTCCTTTTTCTATTTGTAAGTCTATGTTGTCTAAAGCTTTGAATTCTTGTTCTCCTGTTTTGTAGACTTTGCTTATTTTTTTGATTTCAACTATGTTTTCCATATCTCATTCCTTTCTAAGTTATATGAAACTTATTTCACATTTCAGAAATATTATATTTATTTAACATTTAATTGTCAATGGAAATACGAAACAAATTTCATATTAATTGACTTTAATTTTATTTGATATTATAATGTTAATTGTTAAAACTAATACAAAGGAGTTTTATTTGCGAATGACTGAGAATGAAATTAGAGAACCTGTTCAAAAACGTTCAATTGAAAAGAAAGAAAAAATTATAAATGCTGGATTTGATTTAATATGTCAGAAGGGTTACTATAATACGAATACAGCTGAAATTGCTAAATCTGCAGGTGTTTCAACTGGAATTATATATCAATATTTTAAAGATAAACATGATATTTTAATTGCAGGTGTTGAAAAATATGCATCTGACATTTTCTATCCTATGCTAAATATTGCAACAACAAAATTTGAAAAAAAAGATTTAGATAAAATTCTTAGAACAATGATTAAAAAATTTATAGAAAATCACAAACTTTCTCAAGAAGCTCACGAAGAAATAATGGCTATGACACATTCAGATAAAGAGATTGCAAAATATTTTCATGAACATGAAATAGTGATGACTAATTCTGTTACAAACTTGCTATTGCAGAATGGATTTTCACAAGAAAATCTTTCAGAAAAAGTTCATATAGTGATACATTTGATTGATGACCTTTGCCATGAGATTGTATATCATAAACATAAGGAAATGAATTATGATATTATGACGGATTTAACGATAAAAACAATTGAAGATTTGTTGAATTAAAAGCAAAAAGAGTATCTCTACTTAAAGTAGATTTACTCTTTTTGCAATTGTAAAATATGTTTTTAGCCTTATACTTCTTTTTCTCCTAAATCCTGACTAAATCTTAATAAGTAGCCATTTGGATCTTGCACTAAAAATTCTCTACATCCTAGCAATGTATTTTCTTTTCTATACCAGTGGTCTTCTATTTCTACAAATATTTTATAATTAACTTTTTTCAATTTATTATATATTTCATCAATGTTTGGTACTTCTATTTGAAAGTTAATCCCTACTCCTAGTGGGTATTCTAGCTTTCCAGTCCCCCATTTATTATTTTCTATATCAATTTCTTGCAACATTATTTGCACATTTTCTAATTGTAAAAAAGCGAATTTATCTTCTTTTCTATCATACTCTATATGAAATCCTATTAACTTTGTATAAAAATTCAAACTTTCTTCTAAACTAAAAACATCAAATTCTGGTATCATTTGATTCCAATTCATTCTTTCTCTCCATTCTGAAAATCAGTATTATAAATATTTTGCTAAAAAGTATTTAGTCAATTTAGGATTTTCATCATCTTTTCTTACGAACTCAATTTTGAATCCGCATTTTTCATAAAATTTAGGTGCTTGAAAATCATATGTTGTTAAATTAATATTACTAAAATCTCTACCTTTATAATGTTCCTCAACTGCTTTAATAAGATTACTTCCTATTTTTTTACCTCTATATTCTTCTGAGACTATAAGGTCTCCTATATGTATTTCTTTATAATACGAATGTCCTGTTATTACACCAACAATTTTATTATCTTCTTTTGCTACAAAAACGAATGATTCATAATTGCACACTACACCTTTTTTCTCAGCATATTTCTCGAATCCTTCATCAATAAAATAATTAATTTCTTCATTTTTATTATTTAGTAATTCAATATCTATCATTTTTTCTTCCCATATAATCAATCATATAAAAATAATTGATTAATTCCTTTCTCTTTAATTTTTTAAATAATTGTCACCTTAAATGTTGTTATTCCGTTACTGCATTGTACTTCTATTTTTCCATTATACTGTTCTACAATTGATTTGGCAATAGCTAATCCTAAGCCGTATCTTTTTTCTTTTCTGTTTCTTGACTTATCTACTCTATAAAATCTTTCAAATATTTTTTCACGTTCAGTCTCTGGTATTGGCTCACCTTCGTTTTTTACTTGAATAATAGTGTTATTTTTTTCTTATAAAAGATATATATACTTCCACATTGTTGTATTCTGCATCACAGTCATAGCCCCAAATCTTACTTGTAATTAATTCTCTATTTAATACCTGATTTTTGTTAACTATTAATAATTGCAATAGTTCCATTTCTTTTCCGTTAATTGTTATAGAATTTTCGTTGCAACTCATTTGACATGTGTCTGAATTCAATTTTTAATATTTCTGATATTGCATCAGCTAATCCATATTCATCTTCAATTATTAATATTTTCATCTTTGCCTCCATATGATTTCATGCTAACTCTTTTTTATTGAAATAATATTGAAAATATATTATCACATTGTGTAAAAAAAATAAATGCTAACTAAACTAATAGTTAGCATTTATAAGTTATTTTCTATTTTGAATCATATTGTAAATAACGTCTGCAGATTTTTCAACTCCAAGTGTATCACTATTTATACATATGTCATAGTTTGAATATTCCTTCCATTCTCTGTCAGTATAATATTTGTAATGATTTGCTCTTTGCTTATCTGTATTTCTAATCTCTTTTTCAGCTTTTTCTTTATCAACACCATAAAATTTATTTACTCTTTTTATTTTATCTTTCATATTACTGTAAATGAATACTTTTATTGCATTTTTATTATCTTTCATTATGAAATCTGCGCATCTTCCTACTATTACACAAGAATCTTTTTTAGCTAATTTCTTTATTAATTCTGATTCTTTTATGAACAATTCATCTCTTGTTGAAAGTCCTGTAACTTGGTCTGTTTCTAAGTTGGCTAATGCTGTCCTTTTTTGTTCATTTTCTTCTATATATTCTTCTGATAATCCAGTTTCTTTAGCTAATTTTGTTATTATCTCTTTATCATAAAATTTTATTCCTAATTTTTCAGCTAATATTTTAGCTACATATCTTCCACCTGAACCATATTCTCTTGAAACAGTTATTATTATTTTATCTTGTGATGTTTTTTCAACTTTTGCATCGTTTTCTAAAGCTTTACTTGTTTGTGTTGTTTTTCCTAATTTTCTAACTTCACGAATTATTAATGTAAGTGCTATGACAAATGCTATTCCATCTGCTATTGGACCTGCTGATAATACTCCATGTACTCCAAAAATGTTTCCTAATATTATCATAGCTGGTATTAATAAAACTATTTGTCTTGATATTGATAATATCGCACTAATTGTACTTTTTCCAATTGCTTGAAAAAATATTCCTGAAGGAATTTGAATTCCATTGAATATGCATAACATTAAATATGTTCTAAAAGCTAAGCATGCAAATTCAATATACTTTTCATCTCCGCTACCAAATATAGCTATTAATTTATCAGGTATTGTTTGGAATAAAATAAATGCTATTGTACTTACTATAACACTTAATCCAAGTACTTTTTTTAGAGTTTCTTTTACTCTTTCATTCTTTCCTGCACCATAATTATATCCTATTATTGGTTGCGCTCCTACAGCAATTCCAAGTATTATGCTATTAAGTATTTGGCTAATCTTCATGACTATTCCTAGTACTGTTATGGGTATTTCCGAACCGAATTCAGAATTTGCTCCGCATTTTTTTAACATGTTATTTTCTGTAGCCATTACAAATACAATACTCATTTGAGTAATGAAACTACTTATTCCTAATGACATTAATTTTCCTATTGTTTTTCCTTTTAATTTTAAATCTTTTTTATCTAATTTTACTGACTTAAATCTTTTTATGTAACAAATATTTAAGATGAACGTTAAGATTTGGCTGACTATTGTTGCAATAGCTGCTCCTTTAACTCCCATGTTAAATACAAATATAAAAATTGGATCTAGAATTGTATTTAATAAAGCTCCTGAAACCATTGATACCATTGAATATTTTGGACTTCCATCTGCTCTAATTACTGAATTTAATGTTGTTCCAACCATCATAAATGGTAGTCCAAGTGCAATAACAAATCCATATTCTAATGCATATGGTCTAATCTTATCTGTACAACCAAATAAGTTTAATAATTGTGGCAATAATGCAATAATTACAATAAAGAATATTACTGAAATAATTATTGATGTCATTATTCCGTTGGCTACGCCTCTTTTAGCTTCGTCTTTTTTCTTCTCTCCAAGTTTTAAACTTAGGTAAGCTGATGTACCATCGCCTACCATTAATGCAAATGCTAAACATATCATATTTAATGGAAATACGATGTTTGTTGCACCATTTCCTAAGTATCCAACACCCCAACCAATGAAAATTTGGTCAACAATGTTATATAATGAATTTACTAACATTGATATAATACATGGTATTGAAAATTTTCTCATTAATTTTCCTATTTTTTCTTTTCCTAGTATATTTTCTTCTACTTCCACTTTTTCTCTCCTCTCTGCATATTTTATTCCGCTTTTTACTTTATTTTTTACCTATGGAAAGCTTGTATCTGCTGAGCGCAAAAAAGCAACACTATCAATAAATAGTGTTGTTCGTTATCATTCTTTGCTCCCAAAGAATGTGCGTTTCCATTACACAAGTAATGTTAATTATACCGATTATTTTAGACTTTGTCAAACTTCTGATTGCTTTCCATTGCATAAACTTTTTGTGGGAAACACCACCTTTGGTATTTTATTATCCATACA
>USQZ01000004.1 GCA_900556975.1 uncultured Clostridium sp.
GAAACCCACAAACTAAAGAAGAAATTAAAATACCTGCATCAAAAGCTCCAGTATTTAAAGCTGGTAAAGCATTAAAAGATTTAGTAAATAAAAAATAATCAGTTTTGAAAAATAAATGATTATATGAATTCATATAAAAAAGGCATAGTAATATGCCTTTTTTTCATATATTAATTATAGTAGAAGAAAATATTATATTTAATTTTTGCTCCTTGCTAAAATATTTTCCCACCCACTAAACTTCGTTTAGAAGGTTAGGGAAAAACTTTCAAACTGCGCGTCACTAAAAATTAAATATAATATTTTCTATAAAAATGTATTTAATAAAAAGTAAATATAAAAATAGGAGGAATGAGATATGAGTGAAGAAAAAATGGATTACAGCAAAACACTTAATTTGCCAAAAACTAATTTTCAAATGAGAGCTGGATTACCAGAAAAAGAACCAAAAATATTGGAGGAAGTTTTTGAAAAAGGACACATTTATGAAAAAATGTTAGAAAAAAATAAAGGAAAAACACCTTTTGTATTACATGATGGACCTCCATATGCTAATGGTGAAATTCATATTGGACATGCTTTAAATAAGACATTAAAAGATACTATCGTAAGATATAAGAACTTAAAAGGATATTGGACACCTTTCATTCCTGGATATGATACACATGGAATGCCTACAGAGAAAAAAGCTATTCAATTATTAGGATTAAATAGAGATGAAATTCCTGTAAATAAGTTTAGAGATACTTGTAAAAAATTCACAATGGATTACAAAGATAAACAAACAGAAGGTTTTAAAAGACTTGGAGTTTTAGCTGATTGGGATCATCCTTATATTACATATCAACCTCAAATGGAAGCAAAACAAATTGGTGTTTTTGCTGATATGTACAAAAAAGGTTATATATATAAAGGTTTAAAACCAGTTTATTGGTGTACAGATTGCGAAACAGCTTTAGCAGAAGCAGAAATAGAATATAAAAATGTAAATTCAAATACTGCTTATGTTAAATTCCCAGTTAAAGATGCTAATGGAAAATTTGATGAGAAAAATACTTTTGTTGTTATTTGGACAACAACACCTTGGACTTTACCAGGTAATACAGGTATTACAATAGGGGGAGATTTTGATTATAGCTTTGTTAAAATTGGTGAAGAAGTTTTAATAATGGCTTCTGCTTTAGTTGAAACAGTTATGAAAATTGCTGGAATTGAAGAATATGAAGTTGTTAATGAAATGAAGGGTGCTGAATTAGAAGGTGTTATGTGTAGACATCCATTCTTAGATAGAGATTCAAAAGTTGTTTTAGGAAGTCCTGAAACAGTTGATGTTTCTTTAGATACTGGTACTGGTGCAGTTCACACAGCTCCTAGCTATGGTAAAGAAGATTATTTATGTGGATTAAAAAATGGATTAGATATAATAGTTTGCGTTGATGGTAAAGGACATCAAACAGCTGAGGCCGGACCATTTGCTGGTATGTATTATGCTAAATCTGATAAAGAGATTATAAAATACTTAGATGAAAAAGGATTGTTACTTGCAAGTCAAGTTGTAAATCACTCTTATCCACATTGTTGGAGATGTAAACATCCAATTATATTCAGAGCTACAAGCCAATGGTTTGCTTCTGTTGATGGATTTAGAAAAGAAACTTTAGATGCAATAAAAACTGTTAAATGGTACCCAGCTTGGGGTGAAGAGAGAATTTCTAAAATGGTTGAAGAGAGAAATGATTGGTGTATTTCTCGTCAACGTACATGGGGAGTTCCAATTCCAGTATTTTATTGTAAAGATTGTGAAAAAGAATATGTTACTGAAGATAGCTTGAAGAAAGTTCAAGATATATTTAGAGAAAAAGGTTCAAATGCATGGTTTGAAATGTCTGAAAAAGAATTAATGCCAGAGGGGGCAAAATGTTCTTGTGGATGTACAGAATTTAAGAAAGAAACAGATATTATGGATGTATGGTTTGATTCAGGTTCAACTCATGAATCAGTTTTAGCTGAAAGAGGATTACCACCAGCTGATTTATATTTAGAGGGTAGTGATCAATATAGAGGTTGGTTCCAATCTTCAATGCTTACATCTGTTGCTACAAAAGGAAAAGCTCCTTACAAAGAGGTTGTTACTCATGGTTATACAATTGATGATCAAGGAAGAAAAATGTCTAAATCTCTTGGAAATGTTATAGCACCTCAAGAAATTATAAAAGAATCTGGTGCTGATGTTTTAAGACTTTGGGTTTTAGCTTCTGATTATAAATCAGATGTTAGTGTTTCAAAAGCAATTATTAAGCAAGTTACAGAAGTTTATAGAAAAATACGTAACACAGCAAGATACATTCTTGGAAATACTTATGACTTTGAAGTTAATTTACCTGTTGCATATGAAGATTTATTAGAAATTGATAAATGGGCTTTAACAAGACTTAACAAATTAATAAAAGATTGTACAAAAGCTTATGATGAATATGAATTCCATAATGCTTATCAAGCAATAAATCAATTCTGTGTTAATGATATGAGTACTTTCTATTTAGATATTATAAAAGATAGATTGTATACATCAAAAGCTGATTCTTTGGAAAGAAGATCTGCTCAAACTGCAATGTATGAGATTTTGGATGCTTTAGTTAAGATTTTAGCTCCAATGACATGCTATACTGCTGAAGAAATTTGGCAAGCAATGCCTCATAGAGATGGAGAAAAAGTTGAAAGTGTAATGCTTACAAATTATCCTGAGTATAATCCTAAATATGAAAATCCTGAATTAGAGGCTAGATGGAATAAAATAATAGCTTTAAAAGAAGAAGTTTCTAAGAAATTAGAAGAAGCAAGAATGGAAAAAGTTATAGGACATTCTTTAAATGCTAAAGTTACTTTATATGCAACTGAGGACAAATATGAACAATTACTAAAAGATGCTGACCTTTTAACTTCTGTATTTATTGTTTCAAAAGTTGAAATTGATAATAATAAAAGAGAAGAAGATGGCGAAATTGGAATAAAGGTTGAAGTTGCAGATGGAGAAAAATGTGAGAGATGCTGGATGTATTCTGAAACTGTAGGAAAAAATCATGATCATCCAACACTATGCAAGAGATGTGTTGACAATTTGGAATAAAAAGTGTATAAATATATTTGTAACTTTATCGGAGTTATGTTAAAATTTGATTATTAAGCAAGAAAGTTGGAGGAAATAGTAATGAGTGTATTGGTTAATGTATTATCAGTATTATATGTACTATGTTGTATATTTATAATAGTATTAGTACTTTTACAAAAAAGTGATAAAGGTGGAGCTTCAGAAAGTATAATGGGATCTTCTGGAAATAATTTTTATGAGAAAAATAAAGGAAGAACTCGTGAAGGTAAACTTAAAAATTATACAATTTTATTTTCTACAATATTTGTAATTTTAACTATAGTTCTTACTATTTTAAATATGAAAATTGCGTAGAGTATAAATAAGTTTTTTGGGGCGGTGAAGTTATATTCATCGCTTCTTTAATTATAAGAAAGTTTTCTGCCTTTTCTGTATGTTAATATTCTGTATAGAAATTTGTTAGACAGATTTTGTATGTGAAGGAGGATATAAACTCAGGAATTGTTAGAATAAGCATAAACGGATTTAAATGTCTGTTTTGTTTCTTGTAATAAATTTTTAAAATATAATAAAAAATGGAGAGAAAATGGAAGAAAAAGAATTAATAATTGGTGTATTTACAGCGCATGAGCGAGGATTTGGCTTTGTAACGCCTGAAAATAATGAAGGAGAAAAAGATATTTTTATTCCGGCTAAAAGTGTTAACGGAGCTTTGAATGAAGATGTTGTTGAAGTTGAAATCGTAGATGAGTCAGGGAAAAGCAAAGAAGGAAAGATTAAAAAGATTATTAGAAGAGGAAAGTCTACTTTAGTTGGAACTTTTCAAAATTGTAGAAATTTTGGATTTGTTGTTCCTGATGATAAAAGATTTGGTACAGATATTTTTATTTCTAAGAAACATTTTGGAAAAGCAAGAAATAATCACAAAGTTGTCGTAAAAATAACAAAATATCCGGAAAAAGGTCGTAAGGCTGAAGGTGAAATAATTGAGGTTATTGGAAATATTAATCAGGCTGGTGTTGATATGCTTAGTCTTATTAAAGAATATAAATTGCCTGCTAGATTTCCAGAAGATGTTGTTGAAGAGGCAAAAGCTTTTGGTGACAAGATTGATATGAAAGATGCAAAAAATAGAGTAGATTTGCGTGATAGAATTGTTTTTACAATTGATGGTGAAGAAGCTAAGGATTTAGATGATGCTGTAATGATAGAAAAAACAAAGGATGGAGAGCATTACATATTAGATGTTCACATTGCTGATGTTAGCCATTATGTTAAAGATAGATCTAAATTGGATAGAGAAGCTAGAATTAGAGGAACAAGTATTTATATGCTAGACCGTGTTATTCCAATGCTTCCTAGAGAGCTTTCAAATGGGCTTTGTAGTTTGAATGCAGGTCAAGATAGATATACATTATCTGTTCAAATGGAGATTGATAAAGATGGCAATGTTGTTGCATCTGATATATATAAAGGAATTATTAGAGTTACTGAAAGAATGTCATATACTGATGTTCAGAAGATTTTAGATAATTCAGATGAGAAAATTGTTAAGAAATATTACAAGTATATAGACCATTTTAAATTGATGGAAGAATTGGCTAAAATTTTAAAAGCTAAAAGAATGAAACAAGGTTATTTAAATTTAGATGTTCCAGAGAGCAAAATTGTTTTAGATAACATAACAGGAAAGTGTATTGATGTTAAGAAATATGAAACAAGTTTTGCAAATGAAATAATTGAACAGTTTATGCTTACTGCTAATGAAACTGTTGCTGAGAGATTTTATTGGCTTGAAGTTCCTTTCATTTATAGAGTTCACGAAGAACCTGATATTGATAAGGTTAAGGAGTTAAATAAATTTTTATTTAACTTAGGATATAAAATTCATATTAGCCAAGATGTTGTACATCCTTCTGCTTTTTCTAAGGTGTTAGAAGAAGTAAAAGGAAAGCCTGAGGAGAAGGTTGTTTCTAATTTGATTTTAAGAACGCTTAAAGTGGCTAAATATGAAAGTGAAAATCTTGGACATTTTGGTATTGCTAGTAAGTATTATTGTCATTTTACTTCACCTATTAGAAGATATCCAGATTTATTTATTCATAGAGTTATTTCTGAATATTTTGGAGGTTCAGATAAACAAAAAGAAAGATTTGCGGAGAAAGCTCCAAAATATGCTAAGAATTCTTCAGAAAGAGAAAAAGTAGCACAAAAGGTTGAAAGAGAAGCTGAAAGTATGAAGAAAGCTGAGTTTATGGAAGATAAAATTGGAAATGTTTATGATGGAATTATTTCATCTGTAACTAATTTCGGAATTTTTGTTGAACTTGAAAATACAGTTGAAGGTTTGATTAGATTTGAAGATTTAGGTGATGAATATTTTATTTATAATGAATCAAATAGGACATTAATTGGTGAAAAGTCAAATAAGATATATAAAATTGGAGATAAAGTAAAAATAAAAGTTATTAAGGCTAGTAAAGAGGCTAGAGAGATTGATTTTGCTATTGAAAATGATGAAAAATAGTAAAAAAACCTTTATATTTATTAAAAATTATAATATAATACCAATGAATATTTAAAAAGTAAAAAAGACATACATGCAAATAAATAGATTATGTGTATTTGCATACTGGAATTTAATATTTCAGTAGAGGAGGATTTTATGGATAAAAGAAGTGGTAGAACTTCATCAAGTGGTGGCAAGAGAAGTGTTAATCCTAAAAGGCCGGTTCCTAGAAGTAGAACTAGTTCAGAAACAAGAAAGATTAATACTATTTCAGATGAAACTAAGAAATATAATTTTGATGAAGATGAATTAAAAAAAGCTTCAACTAAAGTTAAAAAAGGTACTAAAAAGAATGTTAAAAATAAGAAGAAAAATAAGAAAAAGAATTTAGCTTGGTCAATTGCCAAAAAAATTCTTCTTGCAATTCTTATTCTTGGAATTTTAGCAGGTTTGATTGTTGCTGGAATTCTTGCAGGAATTTTCTTTGGATTTTTTGGATCTGATTTTAAGATGACTAAAAGTGATTTAACAATTCAATTTGTTAATTCAGAAGTTTATGATGCTGATGGAAATTTAATTTGCTCATTGAATGGTAATGAGAAAAGAAAATTAGTTAGCTTAGAACAAATGCCAGAATATTTACCAAAAGCTTATGTAGCAATCGAAGATGAGAGATTTTATGAGCATAGTGGTGTTGATATTAAGAGAACTGGTGCTGCTACTGTTACATATGTTCTACATGGTGGAAAATCTTCATTTGGTGGTAGTACAATAACTCAACAGCTAGTTAAGAATATTACTGATGATGATGAAGATTCTGCATTGAGAAAAGTAAAAGAAATGGCTAGAGCTATACAAGTTGAGAAAGAAATTTCTAAAGATGATATATTGGAATTATATTTAAACATTATTTTCGTTGGTGGAAATAATATTAATGGTGTTGAATTAGGTGCGGAATATTATTTTAACAAAGATGTATCACAGGTTACAATTGCAGAAGCTGCTTTTATGGCTGGTATTAACCATACGCCAAATTCATATAACCCATACATAGGAACTGAAGAAGAGAAAGCTGCTCATATTGAAAATGGTAAGAAGAGAACAAAAGTTGTTTTAAATAAAATGTTAGAGCTGGGTTATATAAGTCAAGAAGAGTTTGATACAGCTAATGCAGAAGTAGATAATGGTTTACCATTCTCTCAAGGAGCTTTAACTTCAAATGTTATTTTAACTGCGCATACAGAAGCTGCACTTAATGAAATCGTTGAACAAATGATGGCTGAAAAAGGTATGACACGTGATATGGCTGAGTCTAAGCTATATGGTAGTGGATATAAAATTTATACAACTCAGGTAACAAGTATTCAAAATACTATGCAAGAAGAAATGTCAAAAGATAAATATATTATGCCAGGTAAAGTAAAATTAGCAGATAATGTTACTTTAAAAAATGATCAATCACAAGCTGCTATGGTTGTTATAGAGCCTTCTACGGGTAAGGTTGTAGGTTGTGTTGGTAAACTTGGAGCCAAAAAAACAAATGGTGATTTAAATAGAGCTACTCAAACTAAGAGACAGATTGGTTCTGCAATGAAACCTATTGCTGTAATAGGACCAGCTGTTCAAGAGGGAATTATTTCCCCAGCATCTGTATATGATGATAAGCAAACAAGTGAGTTTAGTGTCGATGGAAAGCCATGGCCTAAAAACTATTATGGTTCTTTCTACGGAAAACAAACTGTAAGAGAAGCAATAAAAATATCTGGTAATGTTATACCAGTTAGAATTTTAAATCAAATTGGTGTTTCAAAATCAATTGAGTATTTAAATAAAATGAATATGACTGTACAGTCTCCTGGATTATCTTTAGCTCTTGGTTCTGCTGAATTTACTCCATTACAAATGGCTGCTGCATATGCAACAATTGCAAATGATGGAACATATATTCAACCAACTTTCTATAGTAAAGTTGTAGATTCAGAAGGAAATGTGGTGATTGAACCACATCAAACCAAAACAGAAGTGTTTGGAAAATCAGAGTCTTATATAATTAAGAGTATTATAACTGAACCAGTTGTTGGTGTTGGAACACCTGCTACACATGGTAGAGGTGGTACGGCTACTTATTGTAAGATCCCTGGAATGGATGTATGTGCTAAGACTGGTACAACTGATGATGATTTTGATAGATGGCTTTGTGGATTTACTTCTTATTATGCTGCTGCTTGCTGGTATGGATATGATCAAAATGAGGAAGTTAAGTATACAAAAGCATCTCCAACTAACCCAGCTGGAGGAATTTGGTCGGCTGTTATGAAGTCAATTCATACAGGATTAGAGCCTAAGACGTTTGTTAAACCTGATGATGTTGTTCAAGCTACAGTTTGTCATGATTCAGGATTATTACCATCTGCTGGATGTACAAATTTAGTTACGGATTGGTTTATACAATCAAAGGTTCCAACAGAACGTTGTGGAACAGAAAATTTAGATAAAGAATATGCTATTTGTGAAGAGTCTGGAATGCTTGCTGTTGAAGGAGCATGCCCAAGAATTGTTACTAAAAGAGCAAGTGAATTGGAAGTGGTTCCAACACAAACATGTACTATTCATAAAGTACCTGAGGCTACACCGTCACCAAGTGTTACACCTACTACACCTGTTGTTAGTCCATCGACGGAACCATCAACTAAGCCATCAACAACCCCAACTGGTAGTCCATCAACATCACCTTCAACGAAACCAACTGAAAGTCCTTCACCAAGCCCTTCAACAAGTCCAGCAACGTCTGGTAATTAATAATAAATAAAATTGAAATTTATATAATAGGAAATTAAAATTTCCTATTATATAAAAAGTTTGTATGAGAGTATGCAATAGGAATTATTAAATAAAAATAAAAATAAAAATAATAACAATGTATAAAAAATTGTTATAACGAATGTATGGACTAAAAAGTTTTAACAATTTAAAATCTTATTAATGTTTGCTCTTTTAGAAAGGAGAGTTTTAATGGAATTAAAACTATTTAATACATTATCAAGAGAAAAAGAAGTTTTTAAGCCAATAGATGAGAAAGAAGTAAGAATTTATACTTGTGGACCTACAGTATATTATTTTGCTCATGTTGGTAACTTAAGAAGCTACTTGTTTATGGATAATTTGAGAAGAGTATTAAAATATAATGGTTATAATTTGCGTCATGCTATGAATATTACAGATGTTGGTCATTTGGAATCAGACGCTGATGAGGGCGAAGATAAAATGGCTAAAGCTGCAAGAAGAGAACATAAAGATCCATATGAAATAGCAGAGTTTTATATGAATAGATTTTTAGAGGATTTAGGAAAACTTAATGTTTCTATGCCAGAAATTATTTGTAGAGCTACTGATAATATTAAAGAAATGGAAGAGTATGTTAAGAAAATAATTGAAAACGGATATGCATATGAAACAGATGATACAATTTATTTTGATACATCTAAGCTTGATAAATATGGAATTTTATCTAAAATTAAAATAGATGATCAAAAGGCTGGTGCAAGAGTTGAATTTGATAATCAAAAGAAAAATGTAACAGATTTTGCATTATGGATTAAAGCTCCAGAAAATCATATTATGAAATGGGATACTTTCTGGGGAAAATGCTATCCAGGTTGGCACATTGAATGTTCAGCTATGGGAAGAAAGTATTTAGGAGAAAAATTTGATATTCACACAGGTGGAGTTGATCATATTCCAATTCATCATGAAAATGAAATTGCACAAAGCAAAGGATATTCAGGAAAAATTCCTGCTAATTGGTGGATGCATTGTGAATTTTTGCTTGTAGATGGTGGGAAAATGTCAAAGAGTTTAAATAATATTTATACTTTAGAAGATTTAAAGAATAAAGGATTTTCACCATTAGATTATAAAATGTTTACGTTTACATCACATTATAGAAATAAATTAAACTTTACATGGGATTCATTAGAGTCTGCTAAAATAGCTTTATCAAGACTAAAAGAAGGGTATAATAGACATTTAGAAGGCACAGAAGATGTATCTGATAGTGTTATTGCTGATTATGAAAATAAATTTCATGAAGCAATAAATGATGATTTAAATATGCCTTTAGCAATGAGTATAGTTTGGGAAGTTGTTAAAAATCCTGTAAAATCAAATAAGTTTGCTAAGTTATTAAACAAATTTGATGAAGTTTTAGGGTTGAATCTATCTCATAAGGAAGAGTTAGAATTGCCAGAAGAAATTAAGGATATACTAGAAGAAAGAAAAAGTGCAAGAGAGAATAAAGATTGGGCTAAGTCAGATGAATTAAGAGATAAGTTATTAGATCTTGGTTATATTGTTAAAGATACTAAAAATGGAGTAGAAGTAACATTAAAAAAATAATTTATTAAGCAAAGGAAGGAATTTATAAAAATGAGGTTTGTAACGAAAGAAACAGAACAAGAATATACAGAGTTTTTAGAAAATCATGAGCGTTGTAATTTTCAACAGTCTCTTGAATGGGGAAAAGTAAAAACAAATTGGATAAAAGAAGTTGTACTTGCTGAAGATGAAAATCATAAAATAATTGGATCAATATGTGTTTGGATAAGAAAGATGCCTATTTTCGGTAATATGATGTATGCATCTCGTGGTCCTGTTTGTGATATTCATAATGAAGATATTTTAAAGCAATTAACAGAAGGTGTTAGAGAACTTGGTAAAAAGTACAATGCCTTTGTTTTTAGAATGGAACCAGATATTAAAAAGGATGATAAAGAGTTTAGAGAAATTGTTGAAAAAATAGGATATAAAATAAAAGATGATGCAAAAGATTTTAAAGATGAGATACAACCTCGTTTTGTTTTTAGATTAGATATAAAGGGAAAAACAGAAGATGAGATTTTGGCAGGATGTCATCAAAAAACTAGATATAATATTAGATTAGCTAAAAGAAAAGGTGTTGAAATACGTGAAGGAAATAGAGAAGATTTAAAAGATTTCCATAAAATCATGATAGAAACTGGTAGCAGGGATGGATTTATAATTAGATCTTTAGAGTACTTTGAGAAAATGTATGATGAACTTGCTCCAAAGCATATGAAAGTTTTGATGGCATATTATGAAGGAAAACCAATTTCAGGAATTATTCCTATTATGTATGGTAATAAAACTTGGTACTTGTATGGCGCTAGTAGTAATGAGCACAGAAATTTAATGCCTAACTATTTATTACAATGGGAAATGATTAGACAAGCTATTCAAAATGGTTGCGATGTTTATGATTTTCGCGGAGTATCTGGTGTTGTTGATGAATCTCATCCACAATATGGACTTTATAGATTTAAAAAAGGATTTGGGGCTGAGTTTACAGAGTTTATAGGTGAGGTATATTTACCTTTTAAACCATTAACTTATAAATTATATAAATTTGCTGAAAAATCTTTTAGAACATTAAGAGATTGGAAAAGAAAAATTAAAGAACACAAAAAATAGGAGTTTATTTTGAAATTATTAGAAATTAATTCAAAAGATTTAGAATATAATATTGAAAAAATATTGACAAAAGCAGGTGAGTCTAAGGTTATAGCTGTTGTAAAAGGTAATGGCTATGGTCTTGGACTTAAAGAATTTGCTGAATTTTTAGTAAATCACGGTATAAATTATTTAGCTGTTTCTTCTGTTGAAGAAGCAGTTGAATTAGCTAATATGAATTTAGATGCAAAAATATTATGTATGGAAGCTACATCTGTTGAAGAAGAAATTGCTGTATTATTAGATAATGGAATTATTATTACAATAGGAAATTACAATAGCGCTGTTATTTTAAATAAATTAGCAAAAGAGAAAAATGTTAAGGCAGTTGCACATTTAAAGGTAGATACAGGTTTTTCTAGATATGGTTTTTGTTATAAAGATAAAGAAATTATTTATAAGGCACTATCAGAAAATACGTCTATTTTGGTAGAGGGAGTGTATTCACATTTTTCTAGTGCTTATTTTTCTGATCAAAATTATACAAATTTACAACTTTCAAGATTTATAGATATTAAAAAATATTTATTAGAAGAAAAAAATGTCGAAATTCCAATGTATCATATTGCAAATTCATCAGCATTTTTAACTAGAGATGATGTGTATTTTGATGCTGTTAGAATAGGTTCAGCTTTTTTAGGAAGAATTTCTGTAAAAAACACTATTGAACTTAAAAGAATAGGTATGTTAAAATCTAATGTAGTAGAATTAAAAGAGGTGGATGCTGGAACACCAGTTGGTTATTCTAATTCAGTTATAACCAAGAAAAAAACGAAATTGGCAATTGTTCCAATTGGTTATGCAGATGGTTTTAATGTTGAAATAGCTAATGATACGTTTAAATTTGTTGATAAATTGAGAATTTTGAAAAATAATATTATGACATTATTTAAAGATAATAGGATTTATGTTATGATAAATAATACGAAATATCCTGTTATTGGAAGAGTTGGGATGAACCATTTTACAGTTGATGTTTCTAATAGTGACGTTAAAATAAATGATGAAGTAAAAATTGATATGTCACCTATTTTAGTTAGTAGTAAAATAAGAAGGGAATATAAGTAATGGAAAAAACAAAAAAAATCGGATTTTTTAAAAGATTTAAGATGGCCATTTTTGAACTTGAAAATTATATTGACTTTATAAATGAGAAAGTGAGTAAATCATTGATGTTTAGCCTAAAATTGGTTGTTATCTTGTCTCTTATAATGGCTATTTCAAATGCAATATATGTTTATGCTAAATATAATTCACCAGATAATTATTTAAGTGAAGTTATTCCAGAATTTACTTATGAAAATTCTGAATTAAAAATTGATGAAAATGAAACCAAATCTGATGAGAAAAAGCAAATAGCTCAGGTAATGAAGCAAGTTGTTCCTTCAGTAACAAATATATTAGGAAATGGAACATATACCAAAGCTGATTTGATTCATTATGTTCAAGAAAATCAAAAGACTATTGTAGGTTTTGGAGTTACTGCTATTTTTATAGAAAATATATTAGACATGTATATTATGTGGTTAATGGTTGCAATACTTACATCGTTTATTGGTTGGATAGCATTAGTTTTTTTAAGAATAAAAATGAAATATTCTAAATTATTTACATTATCAATATATGCTTCTACATTGTCTGTAATTCTTACAGTGATATATACAATGCTTAATGTATTTGCTGGTGTGTATATAGATATGTTTGATTATTTATCTATATTAATTGCTTATATTTATATTACTGCTGTAATTTATATGATAAGATCTGATTTAATAAAACAACAAATTGAACTTATACGTATTGCAACTGTTCAGGCAGAAGAAAAAGAAAGACTTGAGAGAGAAAAAGAAAAGGAAAGAGAACAAGAACAAGAGCAAGAAGATGATGAACCTGAGGATGCGGGAAAAGATTCTAAAGAAGAAGAGGAAAAGAAAGAATCTAGTGATGATATTGGTGATGATGAGCCAGACGGTTCAGAAATTTAACTTTTGAAAAGGAGATTTGAAATGAAAAGCCCAAAAAAAGATAAGAAAAAGAATGCAAAAATTGTACTTATTAGTTTTTTTATAACAATTTTAATAGTTGCTATTGCATTTGGCCTTGTATTTAAAGACAAGAAGGAAAAAGAAATAACATATGATCAATTATATCAAGATATTATAGATCAGAAAGTTGAAAAAATCGAAATGACGGTAGGCAGTGCTACTGTAAAAGTTAAATATAAAGGAACAGAAGAAGGTGAAGAAAAAACTACTAGTGTTAATTCATTACAACCTTTTATGGAATTTGTAAATGAACAATTGAAAGTTGATTCTGATTTAAAAGTTGATTTAAAACAACCTAATAAATTTGCATCATTTTTCGAAAACTTTGTTAGTTTTATTCCTACAATATTGTTAATAGTATTAATGGTTATGATTTTCCAAATGCAAGGACTTGGAGACAAGGGAAAAGTATATGGAGCTGATGAAGAGAATTCTACAGATGTTAGATTTAAAGATGTTGCAGGATTAGAAGAAGAAAAAGGTGAACTTATAGAAATTGTTGATTTCTTAAAGAATCCTAAGAAATTTCAAAATATGGGTGCTAAGATTCCAAGAGGAATTTTATTATATGGTAAACCTGGTACAGGAAAAACTTTAATTGCAAAGGCTATTGCTGGTGAGGCAAATGTTCCTTTTATTTCAATGAGTGGTTCTGAATTTATTGAAATGTTTGCTGGATTAGGTGCATCAAGAGTTAGAAAATTATTTGAAAAAGCTAAAAAGATATCACCATGTATTGTTTTTATAGATGAAATTGATGCTATTGGTTCAAGAAGAACAAGCAATAGCGGAGCTGAATCAGAAAATAATCAAACATTAAATCAGTTATTAGTTGAAATGGATGGATTTGAAAGCAATGAAACTATTATTGTTTTAGCTGCAACTAATAGACCTGAAATGCTTGATAAAGCTTTATTAAGACCAGGAAGATTTGACAGACAAATTACAATTCCTGCTCCTGATTTATTAGGAAGAGAAGAAATTCTTAAATTATATACAAAGGATAAGAAAATTGCAGATGATGTTAATTTAAGAGAAATTGCTGGAGATACAGCTGGATTTACAGGTGCTGAACTTTCTAATTTATTAAATGAAGCTGCAATAATTGCTACAAGAAATAATCATAATGCTATTGATAAATCAGATATTGAAGCTGCTGTTAAAAAGATTACAGTTGGACTTGAAAAACATAATAGAGTTGTTTCAGAAAAAGATAAAAAGCTTACAGCTTATCATGAAGCTGGACATGCTGTTGTTAGTAAGTTTTTAGAGACACAAGATAATGTTAAAGAAATTTCAATTATTCCTAGAGGTTTAGCTGGCGGATATACAATGTATAAAACTAATGAAGATAAATATTATGTTTCTAAGACAGAATTAGAAGAGAAGATGATTGCTTTATTAGGTGGTAGAGCTGCGGAAAAAATTGCTTTAAATGATATTTCTACAGGAGCAAGTAACGATATTGAAGTTGCAACTGGAATAGCAAGAGATATGATAACTGTTTATGGAATGAGTAGTTCGCTTGGACCTATTTCATTAAAAGTTGATGAACCATATGAGTTGCAGATGTTTGGAGAGGATATTACTGACGAAGTTGGAAATCAAGTAAAACAATTAGTTGATACAGCGTATATTCAAGCTCAAAAAATCCTTTTAGATAATATTGATATATTACACCGTGTGGCAAGTACTTTATTAGAAAAAGAAACTATATCAGAAAAGGAATTCGATAGTTTTTTTGAAAAATAATTAGTGTGGTGTTTGAAATGAAAAAAGATAATAAGAAAAATAAAAGAGGAACGATTTTAATTGTACTTATTGCTATTGCATTGTTTGTTTTAGGATTATATTCTATAGTATATAATTTTAAAAAAGCGGGTAAAGCTGCAGCGTATTCAGAGAAAATTTTACAATTATATATTAATTCAAAGGATAAAAAATAGGAGGAACAGATGAAGAAAAGGAGTTCTAATCAAATAAAGAAAATTTTAATTGGGACAGCTATAATTGTTGTTGGAGCATTGATTGCTTTGATTGTATTCTTATTAAATGTTAACATTAAAGGTGTAGATGATTTGCAAGATAGTACAGAAACATCTGAGGTTACCGGAAATACAACTCAAAATATTGCTTCAATAGATGATAGCTTATCAGAATATGATACGGTTGCAAAAGATGATGATAATACTTTTGAAGTTAGATTTGATGGCGAAAAAATGTATTTTAGCATATTAGATGAGGATAATTTTTTAAAGAAATACCCTAAGTCTGAAGTTAATACATCTGATGAAATAGAGATTGCAACACATAATTATAATGTGGATAGTATATTGATTGGGACTTGCAAGAATGATGAATATTTGATTGCTTTGATGAGTGATGGAAAGCTGGGCATAATGAATATTCAGGATGCAATCGAAAACAATGTTTTTAGAATAAAAAATCAATTGGTTTCAATAGGAAATGTTAAAGCAACAGGTATTAGTAATGGATATAAGACTGACAATAAACGAGAAGATACAATAATTGTAAAAGCAAATGATGGAAAAAAGTATGATTTAGCTGATTTTGTCGAATAAAAATTGACAAAATTATACTAAAAAGCTTGCAATTACTAAAAATAGATAGTATAATAATAGAGCAAAATAGTTTACAGAAGAGTGGAAGCAAATTCCACTCTTTATTTGTAGATTAGACCAAATATAGATTGGAGGAAAGATATTGGCTGAAAATAATGTAGAGAAAAAAACGCAAGAACTAGTTGGAAAAATTATAACAGACTTGGGTTATGAATTATATGATATTGAATATCTTAAAGAAGGAAAAGAATATCATCTTTGCATTTATATAGATAAACCAGAAGGAATATCTATTGAGGATTGTGAAAAGGTAAATAATGAGATAGATCCTTTATTAGATAAAGCAGATTTTATTAAAGACCAATATTTCCTAGAGGTTTCATCAACTGGACTTGAAAGAAATTTAAGAAAAAAAGAACATTTTTTAAAACAATTAGGTAAAAAAATTCAAGTTAAATTATTTACAAAAATCAATAATCAGAACACTTTTGAAGGATTATTAAAAGAATATAATGATGATTTTATAATTCTTGATGTAGAAAATTCTGAGATTAAAATTGAAAAAAATAAAATTTCGAGTGCAAAATCATTATATGATTGGAACGAAAAATAATTTTTATATTATAAGAAAGCTTTTGAGACTGCTTATAATGTACAAAAATTTGTAAGAAAAATTAGCATGTGAATAAAAAAGAAAGGAATGTGATAAGAAAATGAAAGCAATCGATATGAAGGAATTAATTGTTGCTATGAAAGAATTAGAAGAAGAAAGAGGAATAAAGAAAGAGTATTTAATTGAATCTTTGGAAATGGCTTTAGTTACAGCTTATAAGAAAAACTTTGATTCAGCGGATAACGTTAAAGTAGTTATTGACAGAGAAACAGGAGAAACTCATGTTTATTCAAGCAAAACAGTTGTTGAAGCAGCAAAAGATTCTTGTTTTGAGATTTCATTAAGTGATGCACAAAAATTAAGCAAAAAATATGAATTAGGAGATGTTATTGATGTTGAAATAGTTCCAAAGAACTTTGGAAGAATTGCAGCACAAACAGCAAAACAAGTTGTTGTTCAAAAAATCAGAGAAGCTGAGAGAGATATTATTTATACAGAATTTCATGATAAAAAAGGTGAAATTGTTAGCGGAATAATTCAAAAAGCTGAAGGAAGTGCACTTGTTATTGATTTAGGAAAAGTAGAAGGAATTATGCCAATTAAGGAACAAATTCCAACAGAAACATATAGAGTTAATGATAAAATAAGAGCTTATGTTGTTGATGTTGAAAGAGGTTTAAAAGGAAATCCTCAAGTTATAGTTTCAAGAAGTCATCCAGACTTTGTTAGAAGATTGTTTGAATTTGAAATTCCTGAAATTTATGAAGGATTAATTGAAATAAAAAATATAGCTAGAGATGCTGGTTCAAGAAGTAAAGTAGCTGTATATTCTACAAATGAAAATATAGACCCAGTTGGTTCATGCGTTGGTCAAAAAGGTGTCAGAATTCAAAATATTATTAATGAATTATACGGTGAAAAAATTGATGTAATTGAATGGAATGAAGATCCTACAGTATTTATAGCTTCTGCTTTACTTCCAGCACAAGTTTTAGCTGTCGATGTAAAAGACGAAGAAAAATTTGCTCAAGTTATTGTTCCTGATGATCAATTATCATTAGCTATTGGAAAATCTGGTCAAAATGCTAGATTATCAGCAAAATTAACAAATTGGAAAATAGATATTAAGAGTGAATCACAATTTAGAAAAATGCTTGAAGAATCTCAAGAAATTCCATCAGAAGAATCTCAAGAAATTCCATCAGAAGAATCAGATGAAGTTGAAGAAACTGAAACAACTGATGAAAACGCTTAATATGAGGAGTGATATCATTTGAAAAAGATTCCAGAAAGAACATGTATTGGTTGTGGTCAAACAAAGCCAAAAACAGATTTACTTAGAATTGTAAAAGATAAGGAAAATAATGTTTTTGTAGATTTGACTGGCAAAAAAAATGGAAGAGGCGCATATATTTGTGCTTGTGAAGATTGTTTAAACAAAGCCATCAAGACAAAGAGATTGGCTAAAATGTTTGAAATAGATATAAATCAAAAAATTTATGAAGATTTGAGGGATGTAATTGCAAACATACCAAAAGAAAGTTAATGGTTTATTACGGATTAGCTTCTAGAGCTGGTAAAATAGTTTGTGGAGCCGATGCTGTAAAAGAATCAATTATGTTTAAAAAAGTTTTTGTAGTCATTATTGCAGAAGATGCATCTTTAACCACTCGTGAGAAATTTTTAAGATATGCTTCTGAAAACAATGTTCAAGTATTTGTTTTGGGAAATATTGAGGAAAATAGTAAAGCAATAGGAAAAAAGAATAAAGCTATTATAGCTATAAAAGATAAAAATTTTTCTAATGCCATTTGTCGAATAATTAATGGGGGTGATGCTATTGGACAAAATTAAGGTACATGAATTGGCAAAAAAACTTAAAGTAAATAGTAAAGATGTGATAGACAATGCATCAAAATTAGGAATTGTTTTGAAGAGTCATTTAAGCACTATCACGAAAGAGGAGGCGGAGAAAATAGCAAAGTCAATGGGGAAAACAGATAAAGAAAAGAATGAGGTAAAAAAAGAAATAGTATCAGATAAACCTGTTATTATGAGAAGAACAGTTATCATTAATGATGATGAGGAAGAAAAAAAAGCTGAACAAAAACAAAAAAATAGAAAAAATGATGTTGGGTTTGTAGAAAAAAATAGAAAGAAAGATTATAACATTGTTTATAGAAATAAGCAATCTAAACCAATGTCTGTTGCTGAACTATTTGGTATACCTCAAAAGAAAGAAGAGAAAAAAGTAGAAGAAGTAAAACCAGTAGTTGAAGAGAAAAAGGTTGAAAAGCCAGTAAAAGAAGAAGTTATCAAAAAAGAAAAAAAGGTTGTTGAAGAGAATAAAGTTATGAAAGAAGAAGTTATTAAAAAGCCATCAAACATTAAACAAGAAAGAAATAATTATCAAGATAGAAGTAATAACTATCAAGAAAGAAACAATAATTATAATAAAAATAATAGAAACAATAATTTCCAAAGAAACAATAATGGAAATAATAATGGTGGTTATAACAAAAACAATAATAGAAATAATAATTTCCAAAGAAATAATAATGGAAACAATAATTCAGGATTTAACAGAAATAATGGAAATAACAATTTCAGAAACAATAAGAAATTAGATGATAAAGGAATTGATAAGAAGATAAATAACATTATGGCTGTTGATATTGTTGAAAAAGAAAATGTTATTGAATATTCAAATAGAGCTATTGATAAACAAAAAAGCAATCGTCAATTTGAAGAGCAAAGAACTAAAAAACAAACAAAGAAAAAAGGTAGAAATGAAGATATTAGTTCTGGAAAACTTAGATCATTAAAACAAGAAAGCACACTTTCAAATGTTGATATGTTAGATTATTATGATTTAAGTACTCAAAGAGGTAGAAGAAGCGAGAAAAAAGGAAAACAAGAAAATAGAAATAAACAAAAAATCTTCAAATTAACAGAGATAACTATTCCAGCTGTAATTACAGTTAAAGATTTAGCTGCTGAAATGAAAATTACAAGTGGTGATTTAATTAAAAAATTATTAAATTTAGGTGTTATGGCAACAATAAATAAGGAAATTGATTTTGATATTGCTTATTTAGCTGCTTCTGAATTCGGAATTACTGCAAAGAAAAAAGATATTAAAACTGATGAGGATATTCTTTTTGATGATAGTGAAGATAGAGAGGAAGATTTAGTTGCAAGACCTCCAGTTGTTGTTGTAATGGGTCACGTTGATCATGGTAAAACTTCTTTACTAGATGCTATCAGAAAAACTAATGTAATTGAAGGTGAAGCTGGTGGAATTACTCAACATATTGGTGCTTATAAGGTAAATATAAATAATAGAGAGATTACTTTCTTAGATACACCAGGACATGAAGCTTTTACAAGTATGAGAGCTAGAGGTGCTCAAATTACTGATATTGCAATATTAGTTGTTGCAGCAAATGATGGTGTTATGCCACAAACTATAGAAGCTATAAATCATGCTAAAGCTGCAGAAATTCCAATTATAGTTGCTGTAAATAAAATGGATTTACCAGGAGCTAACTTAGAAAAAGTTAAAGAAGGTTTAACTGAACAAGGTTTAGTTCCAGAAGAATGGGGTGGAGATACAATTTATGTTCCAATCTCTGCTAAAAAGGGTGAAGGAATAGATACATTATTAGAAATGGTACTATTACAAGCTGATATGTTAGAATTAAAAGCTAATCCAACAAAACAAGCTAAAGGAACAGTTATTGAAGCAAAACTTGATAAATCAAGAGGACCAGTTGTTTCAATGCTTGTACAAAGAGGAAAATTAGACGTTGGTGATACAATTGTTGTTGGTTCTTCAATAGGTAGAATAAGAACAATGACAAACGATAAAGGTAAAAAAGTTAAATCAGCAGGACCTTCTACACCTGTTGAAATTACAGGACTTGCAACAGTTCCTAATGCTGGTGATACTTTCTATGAAGTAAAAGATGAAAAAACAGCTAAACATTTAATTGAAAGAAGAAAGATTCAAGAAAGAGAAAAAGGTTTGAATGCTACTTCTATGGTTACATTAGATGATTTATATAGCCAAATAGAACAAGGTAAGTTGAAACAATTGAACTTAATTGTTAAAGCTGATGTTCAAGGTTCCGTTGAAGCTGTAAAACAATCATTAGAAAAATTATCAAACAACGAAGTTAGAGTAAAAGTTATTCACTCAAATGTTGGTGCAATTACTGAAACAGATGTTACTCTTGCCAAAGTATCAAATGCAATTATTATAGGATTTAATGTTAGACCAGATCCAATTGCTAAAATGGAAGCTGAAAAGGATGGAGTTGAAATTAAATTGTATTCTGTAATTTATAATGCTATAGAAGATGTTGAGTCTGCTATGAAAGGTATGCTTGATCCTGAGTATAAAGAAGTTATTATTGGTAATGCTGAGGTTAGACAGGTATTTAAGGTTTCTAATGTTGGTACTATCGCTGGATGCTATGTAACTGATGGTAAGATTGCTAGAAATTCTATTGTTAGAGTTATTAGAGATAATGTTGTTCTTCATGAGGGTAAACTTGTTTCTTTGAAGAGATTTAAGGATGATGTTAAAGAGGTTGCTTATGGTTATGAGTGTGGTGTTCAGATAGAGAATTATAATGATATTGTTGAGGGGGATGTTATTGAGGCTCATGTTATGGAGGAGATCAAGCGTTAAACTAGCGTTAACAAAATAAACTTCGTCTTGCTGTGTTAAATTTAAATTGAAAATCCTCACGTACAACTCGTACGCTCCGGTGTTTCAATTTAAATATGCCTTGCAATACTTGTTTCTTTTGCTAACCTGATGACGTAAGATAATATGAGTTTTGATGAAGAAGAGGTGAAAAAATGCCAAAAAATAGTAATAGAATGAATAAAGTAAATGAGGAATTGAAAAAAGAAATTAGTATCGTTATTTCACAAGAGTTAAAAGATCCTCATATTACTGGTTTAATTAGCGTTACAAAAGTTGATACAACTCCTGACTTGAGATTTGCTAGAGTATATGTTAGTATGATTAATGCAAAGAGTAATAAAGGCAATTTAGCAAGATTGAAAAAATGTTCAGGATTTATTAGATCAGCAATAGCTAGAAGGGTTAACCTTAGAGTTACTCCTGAATTGATATTCTTATTTGATGAGTCAATAGAATATGGTTCAAGAATAGACGCTATAATTGATAAGATTACTAAAGATATGAAAAAAGATTAAAGAAGAGAGGAATTTTTAAATGACTTTAGATGATATAAAAGATGCAATTGAGAATTCGAATAATATAGTTATTTTTGCTCATGAAAAGCCAGATGGCGATGCAATTGGAAGCAGTTTGGCTTTTTATATGGCTATGAAAAATATAGGAAAAAATGTTGAGGTTGTAATACCTCATTATGCTGAATCATATAGATTTTTACCTTGTTCAAATGAAGCGAAAGTTGAACCATCTTTGAATAAATATGATTTGGCAATAGCACTTGATTGTGGTGATATAAAAAGATTAGATGATCCTAATGATACTTTTGAAAAATCAGAAGTAAGGATTAATATAGATCATCATACATCTAATGGAATGTTTGCTGATTTAAATTTTGTTAATCCTGTTTCTCCAGCATGTGCGCAAATAATAACAACTATGTTTAAATATTTTAAATATGAAATAACTCAGGATATTGCTACATGTTTGATAACAGGTATTATTACTGATACAGGTGGTTTTAAATATGAAGGAGTTACTTCAGAAACTTTTGAAATCGCATCAGAATTTTTAGATAAAGGTGTAAAAATTTCTAAAATATATAAAGAGGCTCTTAATAATGTTTCTAAAGAAGTATTTGAAGCTAGAAAATTGGCTGCTAATAGATTAGAATTTTTAGAAGATGGAAAGATAACTTATACATATATGACTAAAGAAGATATGGCTAAATTACATGTTGATCAAAATGATTTAAATGGTATAGTTGAAAATGGAAGAGACATTCAAGGCGTTGAAATTTCAATATTCTTGTATGAAACCGATAAAGGTTTTAAAGCTTCTTTACGTTCTAATAACTATGTAAATGTTTCAGATTTATGTATTTTGTTTAATGGTGGCGGACATATAAAAGCTGCTGGATGTACATTAGCATATCCATTAGATGAAGCTAAAGAGAGAATATTAGCACAAGCTAAGAGATTTTTAAAATAGTATAGTATAAGCGGCATTTATTTAAATGACCGCTTTTTTAAAAGGATTTTATATGGATGGTATAGTTTTAATTAATAAGGAAAAAGGGATTTCTTCTTTTGGTGTAGTTTCAAAAATCAGAAAAATTTTTAACATAAAAAAAGTTGGACATTGCGGAACTTTGGATCCAGATGCAACTGGAGTGTTACCTATTATGATAGGGAATGCAACCAAAATTTCTAAGTATTTGGTTGAACATGACAAAGAATATATTGCTGTATTGAAAATTGGTATAAAAACTGATTCTGCTGATGGAGAAGGAAATATTATAGCAGAAGATAATTTTCAATTAAAAAAAGAAAGTGAAAAAGAATATAAAGCATTAATTGAAAGTATGATTGGAAAACACAAACAGATTCCACCAATGTATTCTGCAATTAAAGTTAATGGTAAGAAGTTATATGAATATGCTAGGGCCGGTCAAGAGGTTGAGAGAGCTGAAAGAGAGATTGAAATTTATAATATTTCAGTTGAAAATATTGACTTTGAAAATAATGAGATAAGGTTTAAAGTGGCTTGTTCTAAAGGAACATATATCAGAACTTTATGTGAAACGATTGCTGAGAAGCTGGGGACAATAGGATATATGAAGGAATTACAAAGAACAAAGGTTGATAAATTTTTAATAAAAGATAGTGTAACTCTTGCTGAATTAGAACAATGTGATGACAAGAGTAAATACATTATTTCTATTGAAAAGATATTTGAAGAAAAAGAAAGAATAGATTTGAGCCCCAAAAAAACAGAATTATTTTTAAATGGTGTTCAACTTACGAACGCATTTAATGATGGTGTTTATAGGGTATATACTAACGATAAATTTTTAGGTTTAGGTACAATAAAAAATGGATTATTAAAAAGAGATATTATAATAGAATAGTTGATATTAAGACACTTGCAGGATTTTATTTAATTTAGAATATATAGTAAATCTAGTTAAATAATAGGTTTGCAAGTGTCGTTTTTTTGTCATACAAAAACGAACATTTTTTCGCAAAAACTATTGACAAAAATGAATAAGAAATATAAAATAATAGCGAACAAAGGTTCTTAAGAAAATCAAGGAGGTAATGAGAAATGAAAAATGATGTAATAGCGTATAGTGTTAATAAAACAAAAGATAGAGGTTTATATATTTCGGTTCAAGATGGAGAAGTTTCAGTTCGTGCTCCTTGGTATACAAGTAGAGAAAAAATACAAGAAGCTGTATTAGCAAAGAGAAATTGGATAATGAAAAAATTAGAAGAATATGAAGATAAAACAGAAATGAGTTTAAAACCAATTCAAATTTTAGGAGTGGTTTATAATTTGAAAGTATCATATAAAAATATAAATGTTATTGAATGTGATTTAGAAAATAATATTGTTAAAGTTACTTTGCCTAAAAAATATAAGAAGATTAATAATGAGTCAATGACTGATATTTTAATTGATAAATTGTATATGAAAATTGCTGAAAAAGAGATGGAAGATATTATGGAAAAAATAAGAGTAATGGTTGGATTTGCACCAGAGGATTATAAAATAATTGAAATGAAAGGATTACTTGCAAAATGTACTGATGATAAAAAAATACTAGTTAATCCTAGAATTATTAAATATAAAAGAGATGTAGTAGAGTATATTATTTTGCACCAATTTGCTCATTTAAAATATAAAAATCATACTAAAAGCTTTTATAATTTTATGGAGAAATATCTACCTGAATATAAAAAGTATGAAGATTTAGTTAATATGAAATATTAATATAATTTGAAAATAAATTTTAGTAATTCGGTAATATAAGAGAATGTTTATTTAGAAAAAGTAAGATTTACGGTTTAAGAAAATTTTATTAAATTCAGGAAAAGTTTATATTTAATGTAATGTAAAAGAATTTAAATATTATGATTTTAATATCTATTATTTTATGATACAATATGAAAAAAATAGGAGATATTTAGAATGAATTATGATGATAATGATTTAGATGAGAATTTATTAGTTCCTGAAGTTAAGGATGAAATAGAAGAAACACAAGAACTTTCATTAAGACCAAAGTTTTTAAATGAATATATTGGACAAGATAAAGTAAAGGAAAATATGAAAATATGTATAGAAGCGGCTAAGAAAAGAGAACAACCGTTGGATCATGTTTTATTGTATGGACCTCCTGGATTAGGAAAAACTACGCTTGCTAATATATTAGCAAATGAAATGAATACTAATATAAAAGTTACATCTGGCCCAGCGATAGAAAAGCCTGGAGATTTAGCTGCCATATTAACTACATTGTCAGAAAATGATGTTTTATTTATTGATGAAATTCATAGAATGAATAGAAATGTTGAGGAAATATTATACCCTGCACTAGAAGATTTTACTTTGGATATTATCATAGGAAAAGGTTCAAGTGCTAGATCTATTCGTTTAGATTTACCTAAGTTTACGTTAGTAGGTGCTACAACTAGAGTCGGAAGCTTGTCTACACCTTTAAGAGATAGATTTGGAATTATTAATAGATTGGAATTATATAATACAGAAGATTTGGATACAATTGTTAGAAGATCTGCTGATATATTAGGATTAACAATATCAAAAGAGGCATCTTTAGAAGTTGCTAAGAGATCAAGGGGAACTCCAAGAATAGCAAATAGATTGTTGAAAAGAGTGGCTGATTTTGGGTTAGTTTTAGGTGATGGAAATATAACATTAGATATTGCACGTTTAGCATTAAATAAATTAGAAATTGATAATTTAGGCTTAGATAATACAGATAAAAAAATATTAGAATCAATAATCTACAATTATAAAGGTGGCCCTGTTGGAATAGAAACATTAACAGCAACAATAGGAGAAGAGAGCGGTACAATAGAAGATGTATATGAACCATATCTAATGCAGATTGGCTTTATTGCAAGAACTCCTAGAGGAAGAATTGCAACTCCACTTGCTTATGAGCATCTAGGAATAGAATATGATGAAAAATAAGAGGTAAAAATGAAAGAAGAATCTAAGAAAATAAAACTTTTTAAAGATATATTAGTATTGACTGTTATAGCTATAGTTGCTATTTCAGCAATTTTTACAAAACCAATTTCTAATCTTGATGAAATATGGAATTTTAATTTTTCAAGAAATGTTGCAGATGAATTAATTCCATATAAAGATTTTAATATTGTTCAAATGCCATTACTTGCAATAATATGTGGAATTGTATTTAAAGTATTTGGCACAGAATTAATTATTATGAGATGTATGGCTGTTATATTAATGTGCCTAATCTTTTTTATGGCGTATAAGGTTTTAGAAAAGTTACTTCCAACTAATGTTACACTATTTGTTTTTGCAATTTTTTTGTCTTTATATAAAAATGTTATGTGTATTGATTATAATTATGCAGTTTTGTTGATAGCTTTGATATTATTGTTTATAGAATTAAAAAATGTAAAAGAAGACACATTTAAGTATAGCTTTAGATATAATTTTATTTTAGGAATTGTTGCTGGAATTGCAATTTTGTTTAAACAGACTACTGGAATTGCAGTAGCTATGGCATGTGTAGGATATAAAATATTTGAAATTAGAAAAAAAGAAGAGATTAAAGGATTTCTTAAAATAGCTTTTACAAGAGTATTGGGTGTTATTATACCAGTAATTTGCTTTGTAGTGTATTTAGCTGCAAATGGTGCGGTTTTAGACTTTATTAATTATGCCATATTAGGTATAAGAACTTTTTCCAATAAGATATCTTATAGTAGCTTATTGGAAAGCGGAAAAATATCATATTTAGCTACGATTGTTCCAGTAGCTTTGGTTATGATGTTTGTACTTTTATTTAAAAAGAATACTAAAAGAGAACTGTATGTATTATTTGCATATGCAATTTCTACTTTTATAGTTGCTTTTCCAATTTCGGATGAGATTCATTTTTTAATTGGTTCAATGATTTCATTTATTGCAATTTCATATATGATTTATGAATGTGTTATGGAAAATTTTGAACCAGAGAGTAGTGCTAGACTAAAGAAAATGACTTATATAATAATTAATTTTGCATCAATTTTCTTTATATTAGTTTTATTATGGAATTCATTATTAGAAATAGAATATAAATATGTGTTAGTAGAAAAAGAAACAGAATTACAACATTTTAAAAATATACCTGAAGACAATGATTTAAAAGAATATATTAAAGAAGTTGATGAATACATTTTGCAGGAACAAAGTAATGGTAAAAAAGTATATATATTAGATGCTTCAGCTGCAATATATTATATTCCTATAAATCAATACAATAAAGATTATGATATGTTTTTAAAAGGAAATCTTGGTGGCGATGGTGAAGATGGAATTATAGATAGGATTAATAACGAAAAAAATGCGATATATTTGTTGAAAAAAAGTGGCTTAAATTGGCAAAATCCTGGTAAGGTTAGAAATTATATAATAGATAATTTAGAATATAGTGAGGATTTTTTGAATTTCTTTGTGTTTAATTCAAAAGTATAGAAAGGAAATTTATATGCATACAAGTGTAAGAGGAATCATTAAGAATAATAATGAAATTATTTTGATTCATAGAATTAAAAAGAATTCAGATGCTGAAATTAGAGATTATTATGTTGTTCCTGGTGGAAAAATGGAACATGGTGAGAGTGAAGAAGAGACAGTAAAGAGAGAGATTTTTGAGGAACTTGGAATACATGTGAAAGTTGGAACAAGATTGCTTGAAATTCATAATGATTTTGATGATAGCATACAAATTTTTTATGAATGTGAGTACGTAAATGGTATTCTTGGGACAGGGACAGGACCGGAGTTTACGAATCATGACGAATATTATGGTGAGTATATAATAGAGAGTATTAAGTACGAAAATTTAGAAAAGATAAATTTGGTACCCGAGAAAATTAAAGTTTATTTGCTTGAAAATAGAAAGGACGATTAAAATGAAGTTATTAATGCATACGTGCTGTGCGCCTTGTAGTGTATACTGTATAGATAGTTTAAGAAAAGAAGGAATAGAGCCAGTTAGTTATTGGTATAATCCTAATATTCATCCTTATGTTGAATATAAGACTAGAAGAGACACATTAATTAAATATAGTAAAATTGCTAATTTTGAATTAATAATTAATGAAGAATATGGACTAAGAGAATTTTGCAAAAATGTTATAGGAGATTTGGGCAATCGATGTGTTAATTATTGTTATAGAGTTAGATTAGAAGCAACTGCAAAATATGCAAAGGAAAATGGATATGATGCATTTACTTCAACATTATTTGTTAGTCCATATCAAAAGCATGAAGAATTAAAAAAATTATGTGAAGAGATATCAAAAAAATATGATATTGAATTTTTATATAGGGATTTTAGAGTAGGCTTCAGAGTAGGACAAGCTAAAGCTAGAGAAATAGGATTGTATATGCAAAAATATTGTGGATGTATTTTTTCAGAAGAACAATCACAATTAGCTGTAAAAAATGATATACCTAAATTACCAGATAATTTTGAATTTTTACCAGTCGAGCGTAGTGTAATTATAAGAAAAGAAAGAGAAAATAAAGAACAATATATGAGTTTGTTACTTGAGGCAGATCCAAGTGAAAAGATTGTAAATAAATATTTGCAAGATGGAGATTTGTTTGTGCTAACATACAAAAAGGCTGTAGCAGGTGTTGCAGTTGTAACTAAGGTAGATGCTGATACATGTGAATTAAAAAATATTGCTACAAAAGAACAATACAGAGGTATGGGCTACGGAAAACAAATGATAAAATATTTAGCTGATAATTATAAGCAAAAATATAAAAGAATGATAGTAGGAACTACAGAAAACAATATACCTTTCTATGTAAAACAAGGTTTTTATAAATATGAAAAAACAATAAAAAATTTCTTTATAGATAATTATGATGAAGAATTGTGGGATGGTAGTTTGCACTGTGTAGATATATACTATTATTCAATGGATCTAAAGATGAATAATAGTAAGAAAAAGTAATTTATTTGGTGGGAAATTCAATAAATGTTACTCAAAACGAATATATTACATATTTCAATTTTCATTATACAAAACAAGAGTTATTGAATAGAGAGGAGAAATGAGTTTGGATAACAGTTTAGAATTTAATTTTAGTGAAGTTATAAATATGATTGAAACTAGAAGAAATAATGCTTATAAGAAGGTTAATGAAGAACTAATATCTTTGTATTGGGACTTTGGAAAATATATAAGTGAAAAAGTAAATGATTCTAATTGGGGAGATAAAATTGTTGATAAATTAGTAGAATTTATGAAAAGAGAATATCCCACAATGAGAGGATTTAATAGAGCAGGAATATATAGAATGAAACAATTTTATGAAACATATAAAGATAATAAAATTGTCGCTCCACTGGTGAGACAAATTAGTTGGACTCATAATGTTATGATATTAGGCGCCACTAATTCAATAGAAGAAAAAGAATTCTATATAAAAATGTGCATAAAAAATAATTATTCCAAAAGAGAATTAGATAGACAAATTTCAAGTGGATATTTTCATAGATATATGTTATCAGATGGTAAGGCAAATCAAAGTTTATCAAAAACTGTGGGAGAAGAGGATTATCCAAATACAAAATTACTAGATACATATAGTTTGGAATTTTTAGATTTACCAAATCAATATTCAGAAAAAGACTTGAAAAAGGCAATTATTTCTAATATGAAAGATTTTATATTAGAGATAGGAAAAGATTTTACCTATGTAGGCGAAGAATATAGAGTGCAAGTAGGCAACGAAGATTTTTATATTGATTTATTATTTTATAACAGAACATTAAGCTGTTTAGTTGCATTTGAGTTGAAAATTGGAAAATTTAAACCAGAATATATATCAAAAATGGATTTTTATTTGGAGGCATTAGATAGACAAGAAAGAAAAGAAAATGAAAATCCAAGTGTAGGAGTGATTCTATGTGCAAGTAAAGATGAACAAGTTGTTGAATATGCAATGAGCAGAAGTATGTCGCCAACAATGGTATCACAATATGCATTGAAATTGATAGATAAGAAATTATTAGAAGATAAATTGAAGAAAATTACGAATATAGTCGAAGAAAACAATAATAAATAGTGATGGAGTAGTGAATGAAAAAATTAAATTTAATAGTAATATTTAATGCAAGTTTAGATAAGGTTCTTTTTTGTATTAGAGCAAAAGAGCCATATAAAGGATTATATAATTTTGTCGGTGGAAAAGTAGAAGAAAATGAGTCTAATGATGATGCAGCATATAGAGAATTGTTTGAAGAAACAGGAATATCCAATAAAGATGTAGAACTAGATCATTTTATGGATTTGAATTATTTTAAGTATGAAAATAATTTGCAAGTTTATTATGGAATATTAAAGCATGAAGTGAATTTAATAGAAGAAAAAAATAAATTAGAATGGTTAACTATAAATGATGAGATGTTAGATAATTCTAAATTTGCAGGAAATTATAATATACCTCATATAATAAGACAGATAAAGATATATCTAAAAAATGAAATGTAAAATGGCAGATATTAAAATAGGTGGAGGCATTGAAATGAAAGTAATAACATTATGTGGAAGTTTAAAGTTTCAAAAAGAAATGATGAAAGTGGCTGAAGAAATGTCATTAGAAGGATATTGTATTCTTACGCCAGTATATCCAGTATTAGAAAATATTAATAGGACAGAAGAACAACTGGTGAGGGTGAAAAAGGCACATTTTAAGAGAATAGAATTGTCTGATGCTATATTAGTTGTAAATGTAGATAATTATATAGGGAATAGCACGAGTTTAGAAATAGATTATGCTAAAAAATTAGGAAAAGAAATTATATATTATACTGATTTAATTGAAAATAAGTAGTACTAAAACAATTTTTATAGTAGGATAAGTAATGAAAAAGGAAGAGATATGGAGCATGTTCATTCAATTATATTAATAAAAAAAGATGGTAAGTATTTAAATTATTTTGATGATAGATGGAATATGTATTTGTTTCCTAATATAAAAGGAAATGATATAGATCAAATTAAGAAGAAATTTAATACGAATGAGGTAAAGTTTTTGTTTGATAAGGTTCATGAAAAGTATTCAGTTTCACATAATGAAAATAGAGTATATCATCATTATTTTTATGAGATTTTTTCTGATAATATAGAAGGTGAATATTTTTCGCTTGAAGAATTGTTAAAGAACAAAAAAGTAAAAGAATATAATGGAGACGTTATTAGTTTTATAAGAGAATATTATAATGTTTAAAATTTTTTATATGGCTATAAAAGAAAGGAGGACGAAAAGATGTTGAGCCCAAGAATTGAAACTGATAGATTAATTTTAAGGAGATTTAAAGAATCAGATATTGATATGCAATATGATATTTTACATGATGCTAGATTGGCTACATATATTCATTTTCCTGATTTAACAAAAGAGGAAGAATTAGAATGTATAAAAAAATGGATAAATGAAGCAGATGAAACTAAATATGAGAAATGGGTTATTGAGCTAAAAGATAAAAATATTCCAATAGGAAATATTTCGGTTAATGGAATTGATAAGAAAAATAACTATTGCAATGTTGGCTACGTAGTAATTTATGATTATTGGGGAAATGGATATGCATCAGAGGCATTGGAAACAATATCTAATTACTTATTGAATGATAGAAATTATTATTTAGTTGAATGTTCATGTAATGAATTGAATAAACAATCTTCAAAGGTAATGTTAAAGGCGGGATTTGAAAAAGATGGATATATTGCAAATAGAAGATTAAATAAAGATGGAACATATTCTGGTGTAGAGTACTATAGTAAGAGAAAATGAAATTTGAGATATAAGTAAAAAAGGAAGATAATATATGAAAGAAAGGTTTAAATTAGTTATTACTGTTGGATTAATTTTATTAAATGATAAAGGACAAGTTCTTTTGCAAAAAAGGTGTAATACAGGATATATGGATGGAAAATATGGATTGGTAGCAGGACACTTAGAAAAAGATGAGTCATTAGTTGATGGAATAATAAGAGAAGCCAAAGAAGAAATAGATGCTATTCTAGATAAGAATAATATAGAATTTGTGTGTATGATAAGACGTGGAGATAATTGTGACTATGTGAATACATATTTTAAATATATAAATTATAATAAAGAAATTCAAAGAAATGAGCCAAAAAAATGTTTAGAACTAAAGTGGTTTGACATTGATAAATTGCCTGATAATATAATTCCAAATGATAAAAGAGCAATTAATAATATGAATAAAAAAATGTATTTGGATGAGTATGATTTTAATTAAAAAAATGCAGCTATTAGGTATTTCTTAATAGTTGGAGAAGGAGATGAGGAGTAAAATAATGAATAAAACTGAGTTTAAAATAAAGTCGGTAGATGGTGTTACTGATTTACATGTAATTGCATGGTTGCCAAGTGAAGAAAGTGTGATTGGAGTAATTCAAATTGCACATGGGATTACTGAGCATATGGGTCGTTATGAAAAGTTTGCTGAATATTTCACGGATAAGGGATACGTTGTTGTTGGAAATGATATTCTTGGTCATGGCTTGTCCGTGAGTGATAAGAAAAAGAAAATGTATTTTGGTAAGGAAAATAGTTGGTTTGATGTGGTAAAGGATTTCTTTAATATATATGAAACTTTTCATGAAAAATATACGAATGTTCCATATATATTATTAGGTTTTTCTTTAGGCTCTTTTGTGGTAAGATCATTTTTAAGTTTATATCCTGATGCTGAAGTTAGTGATGTTATTTTGATTGGTACAGGTTATGGTTCTAATTTAAGTTTAAAACTTGGTAAAATGGTTGCTAATTCGGAAGCTAAAAAAGTTGGAGAAGATAATTCAACAAAAAAGATTAATAAATTGGCTTTGGAAAATTATAATAAATATTTTGATCCAGTAAAGACAAAATGTGATTGGTTATGTTCAAATGAGGTAGCTTTAAATGACTATTTGAAAGATCCATTAGTGGGAAAAGATGTTTCTTGTGGATTATTTAGAGAACTTTTAAATGGTATGATGTATTGTAATAATCTAAAAAACATAGAAAAAATAAAGAAAATGTTACCTATATTATTAATTTCTGGTAAGGCTGATCCAGTAGGTGGGTTTACAAAAGGTATTGTAAAATTGGAACAGGTATATAGAGTTCATGGTATTCAAAGAGTTCATGTTAAATTTTATGATGAAATGAGACATGATGTTTTGCATGAGGAAAAAAGTGAAGAAATTTGTAATTATATTTACAGATGGGTTAAAAATAATCATAAATTTGATGAAGAAAATTTAGTATAGGAGAAAATATTGTGGAATTATTTATTGTTATATTTTTTTGTTTTTTGTTGCCTATGTGTGTGTTGGTGAATCCAATACGAGATTGTGCAAAAAACGATAAAAGTTTGTTTAAAGAATATAAGGGAGAAGTTTTCTTATTTTTTATTTTTATGATTGGATCTTTTGTGAGACTATTTGCGATTGGAAGATTTCCGAATGCTTTGAATGTTGATGAAGCTTCAAGTGGATATGATGCTTTTTCATTAATGAAGTGGGGAGTAGATAGAGCTGGAAATCCATATCCTGTTTATTTGTATGCTTGGGGTAGTGGGCAGAGTGTATTGTATTCATATTTGATGATTCCAGTTATTGCGGTTACTGGCCTTACAGAGTATGGAATTAGATTACCGATGGCAATTACAGGTGCTATTTCTTTATATGTGTTTTATTATTTAATAAAAAATATTTTTGATAATAAAAAGTATGGAATTATAGCTACGGCTTTTTTTGCGATTTGTCCTTGGCACATAATGAAGAGCAGATGGGGAATGGAATGTAACATATTTCCTGATTTAATTCTACTTGCATCTTTGTTATTAGTTTTAGGATTAAAAAAGGAAAAAACAGGCTTACAAGTTCTTGCTTTTGTTGTTTTGGCTATTTCAAGTTATTCATATGGTACAAGTTATTTATTTTTGCCAGTTTTTGTGCTTGGGACATTAGGTTACTTGATTTACAAAAAAGAGTTAACTGTAAAAAAATCTATAATTTATTTATTAGTTATGTTTGTACTTTGTATTCCAATAATAGTTTATATTTTTATTAATACATTTGGTTTAGAACAAATTACAATTGGAAAAGTTACAATTCCTAAGTTATTGGTAAATAGATATGATGAGGTGTCTACAGTTTTCTCAGGAAATATTTTTGAAAATTGCGTAAATAATTTATTAGAAACTTTAAGAATTTTAATACTTCAAAATGATAAATTGGAATGGAATGCAATTCCTCAGTACGGATTATTTTATTTAATTAGTATTGTATTTTTTATTATTGGATTGAGAGCATGTGTTAAAAAGTATAAGGAAAATATTTTTAATCAAATAATGAATATTTGGATGATTGCGGCTATTGTTTTATGTGCTTTTTGTGTGGCTAATATTAATAGAATCAATATTATTATGATTCCTTGTGTTTATTATATTGTTGTTGGATTATTTGAATTTTTAACTAAGTATAAGCAATTAACTGTTTGTATTGCTGTTATATATATGGTTCTATTTATTGAATTTATGTATTCTTATGTGAATAAAGATTATAATAAATATTATACGTTTACTTCAGGAGTTGAAGATGTTGTAGATTATTGTAAATCGCTTGATGTTGATAATATTTATTGTAAGTATTCTTTTAAAGAACCTTTTATGTATTTTATGTTTTATGGACAGGAAGATGTTAGAGAATATTTAGATACGGTTGAATATTTTGAAGAAGGTCGAACTTTTGATAATGTACGTTCATTTGGAAAATATAAATTTTATTTACCAGAAGAAATTGAAAAAAATAGTGTAATTATTGTTCCAAAAAATACAGAAATTAAGTATAATGATGAAAGTGCTCAAAAGGTAACGATTAACCAATTTGATATATATGAATTTTAAATTTAGGAAGGAATAAGAGATGTCTAAATTAATTGTTGTTGATGGAAATAGTATTGTGAATAGAGCTTTTTACGGAATTATGGGAAGTAAAATGCTACAAACGGCTGATGGAACATATACTAATGCAGTGTATGGATTTTTAGCTATATTGTTTAAAGAATTAGATGAAGTGAAGCCTGATTATATAGCAGTTGCTTTTGATTTGAAAGCTCCAACTGCAAGACATAAAATGTATGATGGCTATAAAGCAAATAGAAAAGGGATGCCTGAGGAACTTGCAGCACAGATGCCTATTTTAAAAGATGTTTTAAGAGCAATGAATATTACTATAATTGAAAAGGAAGGTTATGAGGCGGATGATGTTTTAGGAACTTTGTCACGTATTGGTGAAAATTCTGGCTTGGATGTTGTTTTACTTACTGGTGATAGAGATTCTTTTCAACTTGCTACAGATAAAGTTTCTATATATATTCCAAGAACTAAGGCTGGAAAAACAGAGACAGAAATTTTTAATAGGGATAAGGTTTTAGAAGTTTATGGTGTAGAGCCTAAGCAAATGATTGAAGTTAAAGGATTACAAGGAGATACTTCAGATAATATTCCTGGCGTTCCTGGAATAGGTGAAAAAACAGCGTTATCTCTTGTAAAAAAATATGGAACGATAGATCATTTATATGAGTGTGTTGAGAATAATACTGATGATTTAAAAGGAAAACAAAGAGAGAAGATTGCTGAAAATAAAGAATTAGCAATGCTTTCAAAAACATTAGGTACAATAAATTTAGAAACTCCAATTGAAAAATCTATTGATGATTTGAAAATGAAGGAATGGAATAAATCTGAAGTTTATAAAATTTTCAAGGAATTAAAATTTAACAGATATATTGATAGATTTAATTTGAAAGAAGAAATAGTAGAAAATGATAATGTTGAACCTACTATGACAATGGATTTTGAGAAAGCGGTTATAAATGCTGAAAAATTTAATGATATAAAGAAAAAAGTTATAGAAAATAAGGTATGTTATTTTTATGTTGAAACAGTAGAAGATACTAATTCAATTATAAAGAAAAAAATTAAATCAATTAGTATTTATATAAAAGATGAAAATAAGGTATATGATTATAAAGTTTCTAATATTCTTGAATTGAAGGATATTTTCGAAAGTGAAGACGTACTAAAATGTAGTTATGATTTGAAGGATATTTATATTTTGTGCGAAGAAGCGGAAATTAATCCTAAGAATTTTATGTTTGATATTAGAATTGCAGGATATTTGCTTAATTCAACAACAAATCAATATTCGATATCAGATTTAATGAATGAATATTTGGAAATAGATATTAATGTTGATGATGGTAAGCAAGAACAATTAAATTTATTTGATGTGCAAGAGGAAAAAGAGAATGAGCAAATTGCTGTATATGCTTATTCTATTGGAAATTTACATGATGTTTTGGAAAAAGATTTAAAAGAAAATGGTATGTATGATTTATTTAATAATATCGAAATGCCTGTATTAGAAGTTCTTGCAGATATGCAATATAGAGGAATGTATGTGGATAAAAATGAATTAATTGCATATGGTGATGAGTTAAAGGTTAAATTGGATGAGTTGACAAATAAAATTCATGAATTAGCTGGTGAAGAATTTAATATAAATTCAACTAAACAGCTTGGAGAAGTTTTATTTGAAAAATTGAAATTGCCTGTTATAAAGAAAACAAAAAATGGTTATTCAACTGATGTAGATACTTTAGAGAAATTGCAATGTGAGCATGAAATAATTGAGTATATCTTAGAATATCGTCAATTAGCAAAATTGAATTCTACTTATATTGAAGGAATGATACCATATATTAATAAAAATACTGGAAGAATTCATTCTTATTTTCACCAAACTGTTACTGCTACAGGAAGAATAAGTAGTACAGAACCTAATTTGCAAAATATTCCTACAAGAATTGAAATTGGAAAGAAATTAAGAAAGGTTTTCAAACCTGCAGAAAATAAAATATTTTTAGATGCTGATTATTCTCAAATTGAACTTCGTGTTTTGGCTCATGTTTCTAAAGATGAAACTATGGTTGATAACTTTATTCATGACGAGGATATTCATGCTCAGGCTGCTTCAAGAGTTTTTGGTGTGCCACTGGATGAAGTAACGAAAGAGTTGAGAAGTAAGGCTAAGGCTGTTAATTTTGGAATTGTTTATGGTATTAGTGATTTTGGTTTAGCTGGTCAAATTCATTCTTCTAGAAAGCAAGCAAAACAGTATATAGAGCAATATTTGGAAAAATATAATGGAATAAAAACTTTTATGGATGAAGCTGTAGAGGATGCAAAAAAGAAAGGTTATATTGAAACAATGTATAACAGAAGAAGATATATTCCTGAATTAACTTCTAAGAGTTATATGGTTAGAAAGTTTGGAGAGAGAGTTGCAATGAATACTCCAATCCAAGGTACAGCTGCTGACATTATGAAGATTGCTATGATAAATGTTTTTAGAGAATTGAAAAATAGAAATTTAAATTCAAAAATCGTTCTTCAAGTACATGATGAATTATTAATTGAAACAGATATAAAAGAGAAAGATGAAGTTAGAGAAATTTTAGTTAATAATATGGAACATGCTGCTAAATTGTTAGTTCCACTTAAAGTGGAAGTGGCAGAGGGCGAGAATTGGTATGATGCTAAATAGAAGAAAGGCTGATAAATGAAATTTAAAATTTGGACTGTTTTAGTAATTATTTGCATACTTACGAGTGCAATATTTGTGTTTAAAGATAAAATATTAATAAAGTTTTATCCTGATAAGTATTCTGATTATGTAGAAAAATATTCAGAAGAATATGGTGTTGATAAAAATCTAGTTTATGCTGTGATAAAGCAAGAAAGTAATTTTAGAGAAAAAGCTAAATCTAGTAAGGGGGCTAAAGGGCTTATGCAGATTATGAATGATACTGCAATTGAAATTGCTGAAGAGCTTGGTTATAGTGGTGTGAATTTGTACAATGCTGAGACAAACATAAATATTGGAACAAAGTATTTAGCTGATTTGATAGAAAAATATGAGAATCCTAAAATCGCTATTGCTGCTTATAATGCTGGCTTTGGAAATGTTGATAAATGGATTGCTCAAGGGATTATAAAAGAAGATGGTTCGAATTTAGAAGAAATTCCATATAGAGAGACAGAAATGTATTTACGCAAAGTAATGAAAAATTATGAAATGTATAATAAATTGTATGGCGTACAATAGAAGATTTATATTTGTTGTATAGAAGAAAGCTTATACAAAATTTTTGAATCACTGTGCAGAGATTAAATGAACGAAGTGAGTTCGATTGAAGCTTTTTACACGATTTTAAAATAAGATTACCTTAAAAATGTATCTTCATGATATGTTTTAATGGTAATCTTATTTTAAAGCTTTAAAGAATGTGCCAGTAAGGTACGAAAAAATTTTGATATAATCTTTCTTTTTTTAACATATTATGATAAAATGTGACAGAAAATACATGAAGTTAATTTATTGACTTCCTATGAAAGGAATGATTTATATGGAATTTAAAAAATGTCCTCGTTGTGGAAACTTTTTTCATTCAGATATGGATGTATGCCAAGCTTGTAAAACAAATGAAAATTTGGATATACAAAAATTAAAAAACTTTTTTGAACAAAATACTTGTACAAATGGAATTACAGTACAAGAAATTTCTGTTGAGACAGGAATTAATTCTAGAAATTTAAATAGATTTTTGCTTAATGATGAATTTTCTGGATATATTAATCAAGGAATTTCAAAATAATTTTAAACTAGGAGGAAGATTTACAGATGCAGAATGTTTTTAATACATTAGAGAGAAGAGGTTATGTTGAACAATTAACTCATCCAGAGGAGATAAAAAAATTATTTGAGAAAGAATGTGTACCATTTTATATTGGAATTGATCCAACAGCAGATAGTTTACATGTAGGTCATTTTATTTCTTTGATGGTTGCATCTCATATGCAAAAAGCTGGACATAAACCAATAATATTAATGGGTGGTGGAACAGCTATTATAGGTGATCCATCAGGAAAAACTGATATGAGAAAAATGCTTACAGTTGAAGATATTGATAATAATGTTGCTCAAATAAAAAAACAAATAGAGAAATTTTTAAGTTTTGAAGGACCAAATGCTGCTATTATTGTTAATAACGGTGATTGGCTTAGAGATTTAAATTATATTAATTTCATGAGAGAAATAGGAGTTCATTTTTCTGTAAATAGAATGTTAGCTGCAGAGTGTTATAAAAACAGATTAGAAACAGGATTAACTTTCTTCGAACTTGGATATATGTTAATGCAATCTTATGACTTTTTATATTTACATGATCATTATGGATGTAAACTTGAAATGGGTGGAAATGATCAATGGTCTAATATAATTGGTGGAGTTGAATTAATTAGAAAGATTGGTGCTGAAGATGCTTATGGATTTACTTTTAAACTTCTTACAACTAAAGAAGGTAAAAAGATGGGTAAAACGGAAAAAGGTGCTTTATGGTTAAATCCAGAAAAAACATCTCCATACGAATTTTATCAATATTGGAGAAATGTTGCTGATGATGATATTGAAAATGTTATGAAATTGCTAACATTTATTGATGTTGATGAAATTGAAGAAATGACAAAATATAAAGATGAAAGAATTAATGAAGCTAAGAGGAGAGCAGCTTTTGAAATTACAAAACTTGTTCATGGTGAAGAAGCTGCAATAAAAGCTGAAGAGGCAACAAAAGCTATGTTTGAAGGAAAAGGAAATGTTGAAGCAATGGAATCAACTAAAGTTGAAGTTGGTTGCACAATTACAGAAGCACTTGTTAATGCTGGAATAGCTCCTTCAAAAGGACAAGCTAAAACTTTAATTTCTCAAGGTGCAATTAGTTTAAATGATGAAAAGATAGATGATATTGCTTATGTGTTAAAAGAAGAAGATTTTAAAGAAGGCTATGCAATTTTGAGAAAAGGAAAGAAAATTTATCATAAATTGACAAAATAAGAAAATTGAAAAGTGGATTTAAGTTGATACTTAAATCTATTTTTTATATAATATGAATGTCCTTTGAACTTCCTGTTATATAAGAGTAAAAATATAATAGGAAACTTTTCCAAACTTCTTATCATATAAGATTAACAATTATGTTTATAACAATAAATAGCACGAGCGCTGCTTCTCTAATTAGAGAAGTGCGCTCGTGTGTGCGTTAAATTTGGTAAAGTGGTTTAAATTCTTCTTTAAGTGATTCAGGTAAAGAATCGTATTTCTTTTTGAGTCTACGCATATAGTCCTGAGTGAAGAATGCGATGTCTCTTCCTGAAATGTTGTCGAGTTTTACAAAATTGGTGATTGCATAGTCACATGCGTACCAAAATGCAATTGCTCTTTCACGTTCAGCTTCCATACTTGCGATGTTTGTTAAACTTGTGCTGTTGTTACAAATATAGTTATAACCAATGTAGTCAATGCATATTACTGATTGGGACGATGCAATGAGGATTGGTATGAGTGCCACGTCTTCATAGCAACGAAGATTGCTTGCTGCGATTTGGAACTTGAAAAAAATTTCTCGTTTAAACGCGAACAGCCAGTATACTGCGTATTTTTTACCTGGTTTTGACCAGAGCATGAGTGCGTCCATACCTGAAAGCATGGTTCCAGCTTCTTCGAGCCAGTTGTATCTTTGATGGTCTTTGGATTCATCGTCTCCGACTAAGTTTACCTGGTATCTTACGATGTCTGGATTTTTGTTGGTAACGATGGTATTTCCGAGAGCTTCAAGCAGTTTGGGATTGATTGTGTCGTCTGAGTCTACGAAGATTACATAATCACCTTGGGCTAATGTTGTGCCTCGTGTTCTGGTGATAGCTACACCTGAGTTTTCAAAGTGATATGCGTGAACTCGTGAATCTTTTTCTTCGTATTCGTCCAAAATATCTTTGCTATTGTCGGTTGAACCATCATTGATGACGATAACTTCAAAGTTTTCATACGTCTGGGCTAAGATGCTGTTTAAACAGGTCCGAATAGGGCCTTCTGCGTTATAACATGGAACAATTATACTGAATTTCAACATATCGTTGACCTCCTTTTCCATACGCGGCGGACCTTTTAAATAAGAGTCCTAGTTGATAAGTTCTTATGCTCATGATTATAATATGGAAGAAGCGTTTAGTCAATTGAATATTGCGAAAAAGTATGATATAAGTAGATTATTGACTAGATTTTATTAATTTTAAGACGAGGTGTTTAATTTTTTGATGTTAATGGAGCAAATAATTGAGGTTTGTCTTGAGATTTTGAATATAAGAAATTTTAAAATAGTGAGGTTTTTGAAATTATGAAGTATGGAGAGTTAATTGAAAGGTTGTCTTTGGAGGAAAAGGCAAGTTTATGTGTGGGTAATGATTATTGGCATAGTGTTGGTTTTGAAAAGTATGGTATTCCTAAGATTACTATGTCTGATGGTCCTCATGGATTAAGAGTTCAGAAAACTAAGGCTGATAATTTAGGAATAAATGAGAGTGAGATTTCTACTTGCTTTCCTGCTTCTGCAAGTTTGGGAAATACTTGGAACAGAGAACTTGTATATTTACTTGGAAAGACTTTGGGAGAAGAAGCTAGAAAAGAGGAAGTTAATGTTGTTTTAGGACCTGCTATTAATATAAAGAGAAGTCCTTTGTGTGGTAGAAATTTTGAGTATTTTTCTGAGGATCCTTATTTGACTGGAATCCTTGGTACAGAGTATGTTAAAGGACTTCAGAGCACAGGAGTTGGCGCTTGTGTGAAGCATTTTGCTGTTAATAATCAGGAAAATAGGAGAAGAACAATTGACGCGATTGTTGATGAGAGAGCTTTAAGAGAGGTTTATTTGAAGGCTTTTGAGTTGATTGTGAAGAATGCAAAACCGTGGTCTGTTATGAGTGCTTATAATAAAGTTAATGGTGAATATTGCAGTGAGAATCAACATTTACTTAAAGACATTTTGAGAGATGAATGGAATTTTGATGGTATTGTTATTTCTGATTGGGGAGCTGAGAACGATAGAGTTAAAGGCTTGCTTGCATCTCATGAGTTAGAAATGCCCGGCGGTAGAGGTAATGGTGCTGATGAAATTGTTTTAGCTGTGAAGTGTGGAAAAGTTTCTGAAAGTGTATTAGATGAGGCAGTTGATAGAATTATTGATGTGGCTATTAAGGGACAACAAAATTTAAAGAAATGTATCGGTTTGAAAGACCAGGTTGAAGATTTAGAGAGAAAAACTAGTTTGAAGAGTGAGGCTGTTGATACTGCAAGAGAAATTGGATTTGAGTATGATCAGAGAGAGCATCATGAGATTGCTAGAAAAATTGCTGAAGAGACGATTGTTTTATTGAAAAATGAAGATGGTATTCTTCCTGTAAAGAAGAAAAAAATTGCTGTTATTGGTGATATGGCGAAAATTCCTAGGTATCAAGGGGCTGGAAGTTCAACGATTAATCCTTATAAAATTGAGAATGCTTATGATAATTTTGTTGAGAACGGAATTGAGGTTGAGTATGCTAAAGGTTATGAAAGGATTGAGTCTGAGAATGATGAGTCTTTGAGAAGAGAGGCTGTTAAGTTAGCTGAGAAAAATGACATTGTAATTGTGTTTGCTGGACTTACTGAAAATTATGAATCTGAAGGTGTTGATAGAGTTTGTTTAGATATACCTGCTAATCAGAATAAGTTGATTGAAGAAGTGTGCAAGGTGAATAAAAATGTTATTATTGTTTTGGCAAATGGTTCACCTGTTTTAATGCCTTGGAAAGATAGTGTTAAAGCTATTGTTGCTGGTTATATTGGTGGTGAAGCTGGTGGAAAGGCAATTGTTGATTGTATTCTTGGCAAAGTTAATCCTAGTGGTAAGTTGGCAGAATCTTATCCTGTTTGCTTGGAAGATACGTCTTGCTTTAAAAATTATCCTGGAAATGAACTTACTGTTGAATATAAAGAGTCTGTTTTTATTGGATATAAGTTTTATGATAAAGTTGGAAAGAATGTGTTGTTTCCATTTGGATTTGGTTTGAGTTATACGGATTTTGAGTATTCTGATTTAGAAGTATGCAATGAGAATGAGAAAATTGTGGTTAGATTTAAGATTAAGAATGTTGGAAGTGTTGTTGGAAAAGAGATTGCTCAGATTTATATTAAGAAAGCTGATTCTGTTGTGTTTAGACCTGAGAAGGAGTTGAGGGATTTTGTGAAAGTTGAGCTTGCTCCTGGTGAGGTTAAAGAAGCTTGTGTTTGTCTTGATAAGAATTGTTTTGAGTATTTTGATATTGAGAATGATAGATGGCAAATTGAAGCTGGAGAGTATGAGATTTTGATTGGTAAGTCAAGTAGGAATATTGTTTTGAGTGATAGTGTTGTAATTGATTCTGATGATGTTTGTTCAAAGATGGAGATTTCTGAAAAGTATTGGACTGGAAATGTTCAGGATGTTTCTGATGAGGATTTTGAAAAATTACTTGGAAGAAAGTTGCCTGATAAGGTTTTGAAAATTGAAAATATTACTGCTGAAAATACATTGGAACAAATTAAGAATACGGCAGTTGGCAAGGCAATTTATGATGATCAAATCGAAAAGATGAATAGATTACTTTTGGAGCAAAATGTAAATAAGGCGACTAAAGTTATGATGGATTTACAAAAGCCTTTGAAGAAGTTTTATGAAAAGAAGAGTAGCAAAATCACTAAAGAGATGGTTGATGAATTGATTGATATTGCTAAGAAAAACAAGAACTTTAAAGAGTGTGCATTTGTGAAAGAATATTTAAAATGAGAGGATTGAAAAATGATTAAAGCTGTTTTTATTGATATAGATGAAACATTGACAAATAGCCAAAGAGAGGTTACAGAAAAAACAAAATTTGAGATTGCTAACTGTGTGAAAAATGGTGTGAAAATTATTTTGACTTCTGGCAGGTCTCGTAGGGAAGCTATGGATTTTCAGATGGCAATTGGTGCAAGTCCATGTATTATTTCTTCTAATGGTGCTTCTGCATATGATGCAGAGTGTAATAGAGAAATTTATAATGAGAGGATTGAGCCTGATGTGGTTCTTGGATTGATTGATTATGCTAGAAGAAATGGACATACTGTTAAGCTTAATTATGGAGATTCTTTGATTATGAATAAGGCGGCTTATGATGATGAGAAGCCTTTAGAGACTTCTTATGATGTGCTTGAGCGTGTTGCACGTGAGGAACAGGTGGTTCAGTGCGTTGTTAATGATACTGATTTTGCGAAAATGAAAATTTTTAGAGAATATGTAAAGAATGAGTACAATGGGCTTGATATTGTAAATGAGTCTAAGCGCTTTAAGAATCCTGACTTGAAACCAAGCAAAAGGTATTACTGTGATGTAGCTTCAGATAAAGTTTCTAAGGGGCATGCTGTTAAGGCGGTTTGTGAGTATTTCGGCTTTACGGCAGATGAAATTATTACGATAGGTGATGGTGAGAATGACGTGTCTATGTTTAAGCAGACTCCAAATTCTGTAGCTATGGGAAATGCGTTACCTATGATTAAAGAGAAGGCTAGTTTTGTTACTACATCTAATGATGAGGATGGAGTGGCTAAAGTGCTAGAGAGGTTATACTAAATTTTAAATAAAAATAAAAAGAGATGCCAATGTGATTTGACATCTCCTTTTTGAAATTACGGTATGGTATTACATAACCAAAGATTTCATTGCGCCATAGCAGCCAGCGTAGTTGTTGAAACCTGATTTGACAATTGTGATATCTTCAAGAAATTGCGGGTATGCATGTTTTTTAATAAAGCTTGTGGTTTGAGAGAATAGGTCATAAAATTCAAAACCTCCGCCTGATAGATAGATTACGTCAGGATTGAAACTATGAATTAATGACACTAATACTATTCCAAGTTCCTGCGCTGCTTCTGTAATTATTGCATCGATTTGACTATTATCTGTGCTACGTAATTTCTTTAAGATTTTAGAGCCTGAGCAAAGTCTTCCAATTTTGGTAAGACTTCCGTTTTTGTCAAATGTGGTGTTACCGTAAATTTCACCAGCAAATCCATTTGCACCTGTGAAGAGTTTGCTATTGATAGCAATTCCTGCACCAATACCGGTTCCACTAGTTACACTTACTAGTACTTTGGATTCTGGATATTCGATGGTGCCTGCTAAGCATGATGCATTGGAGTCGTTGATGAGATTAATTTTTGGACACATTAAGTGCGTGAAGTCTTTTGTACAAAGGTTTTTCAGACAGTTTAATGTGGTTTGACAAATGGATTGACCGTCGGTGGTACAACCAGAAAATGCAATTCCCAATCCATTAAAGGAGGTCCCTGCTGTGAGATAGAATTCAGTAATTTGATTTACTAAATATTCTTTACTGCAGAAGTCTCCTGATGGAATTGTGTTTGTTTTGATTTGGTTGTTTACGATGGCGACCATTTTGATGTTGGTACATCCTACATCTATGCCACAGAGATTGTTCAGTTGCCGAATCCCTTTCATATGGTTTACCTCCTTTTACTAAGAGTGTAATAATTATTATATCACGTTTTTGAATTGGTTGCAATTAGAGAGTTTTATGTAATAGTGTGTGATTATATTGATTAAAAATAAATTTCTAAAAAATATGATGTAAACTTGTTTTTTTCATCTGCAATCTTATTTACAAAAAAAGAAGAAAAATATATAATAATGCTAGTTAATAAAATGAAATGAGGATGGATATGAAAAAATTTTTTAATGTCATGTTACCTATTTTTATAATGGTTATTGTTGCTTGTATTTGTATAGGTATATATTTTGTTTTTACAACTGGTTCGTTTAAAAAAGTTGAGAATAATACTACTAATGTTGATAATACTACAGAAAGCGTTGTGTTGACTCAAGAGGAGTTGCCTAGAATTGGTTGCTCAGGAATCACTAAACAGTTATCTACTGCTGTTATAAAAGATTTTACTCAAGAGGAGAATTTAGCAGATAATGTACTTGATGTTGAATCAACAGAAGAAGGGTTTAATCAATTATTAAAAGATGAGGTAGATGTTTTGATTTCAACATATCCTACAACAGATATTTTAACTTTGGCAAAAGCTAGTGGAATTGATTTAGAGATAACACCGATTGCTAAAGATGGTTTTGTATTTTTTACTAATGTGGGTAATACGGTTGATTCTTTGAAAGTGTCTGATATTCAAAAAATTTATACAGGACAGATAAAGAATTGGTCACAAATTGGTGGAGATAATATTGATATTAAAGCTTTTCAAAGTCCTGAAAATTCTTCTGTTCAAAATGAAATGATTAGCTCTGTAATGAAAAATTTGGAGATGGTTGGAGCGCCAAAAGATATTTTTTATGCCAAGGGATATGGCGAGATATCAGATTTGATTGCAACATATGATAATACAGAAGGAGCGCTAGGGTATTCTTATTATTATGCAACTAAAATATTATATGATACTGATGCAAAAGTTAATAATACAATTAAAATTTTAAAATTAAATGGTGTAATGCCTAGCTATGATACTATAAAGAAAAATGATTATCCTATAATTTCAAATTATTATTTAATTAGAAATAAAAATAATCAATCAGAAAGTTTAAATATATTTACAGAAGCAGTTTTATCTGAAAGAGGAAAAAATGTAATAAAGGAGGCTGGATACGTTGAGAATTAGTAAAAATACAAAAATATTTTTAATAATTTTTTCTGCCTTGTTATTGCTTATTACAATTGGTGCAATATTATATAAAAAATTTAATACTGGGAGCAATTCTTCTCAGATTATTATAGAAAGTGCTCAGAAAATCCCTGATTTGAATTCATCAGATGTGACTGCTCAGAATTCTAATTCAAAGAAATTAACGTTAAGTGATAACTATTCTAACAATGGTTTGACTTATAGAACTGTTAGAGATGAAGGAAAAGATATAGATGTTGAATATATCCAAATAAGTGGGCTTAAGGATGATTCAGTTCAAGAAAGCATAAATAGTCAGATTAGAGAAAGAATAAATAAAATTTTAGATAGTAATAATTTTAAAAAGAATTCTGATGGAACAGCATATGTAAAAACTAGTGTTGAGGCTAATTTTTCAGATGTATTGTCTGTGAAAATTTTTGTTCAATTCAGAGAAAATTTTTATAAATCATATGGATTAAATTTTAGATTGAGCAATGGTGAAAAAATAAAATTAGATAATTTATTTACATATGATGCTCCAAAGAAAAATATTATATCTACTTCTGCATATAGAGCATTTGCATTAAATTATTATACTAATGAAGGAATTTCAAATGATTTTTATACAAATATCGAAGATGATGTAATTAGATTTATGGAAATGTATAACGATGGAGAAATTACAGAGTATTCTTTTACGCCATTAACTATTGATTTATATAAAGATGGAAGTACTGTAAGTATTGATATGACTAAGTATTATCAATATATAGCTATATATACTGATTTTGTTTCAAATGGTAATTTGTATAAATCTAATGAAGACGTTGCAACTAAATTACCTGTTTTTATAAAAAGGCCACAGTCTTTGATTGATTTATATGATAAGGTAAGTGATACTTGCACAGTTGATGTTATAATATATGGAGATGATGATTTTTCTTCAAAAGAGAAAACTGTTATCGAAAATTATAGAAAAGATTTGGAGCGCAGAATTTCTGCATATAAAACACAAAAGGGGATTTATTATGCTAATTATGTTAAAGTATCAAGAGCTAAAGAAAATGATGAAAATATTTTAGTATTTAGTGAAGAAGAATCTATAGCTAAGTCTGATGAAATTAAATTCCAAGATGAGATATATTCTAAAATTATTATGGCTGAAAGAGATATAAATAATTTGAATTACAGCAAGAGCAAAATAAATATTTTAGATAAAAGTTTAATTGAAAAGAATTCTAATGAGAAAAAATATAGTTTAAAAACGGAAAAAGAAATAGAAGAAGTAGTAGAAGAAAATACGGAAGATGCTACAGATAATCAGGAAAATCCTGAAAATACAGAGAATAGTAATAATACGACTAATAATACTGAAAATGTAGTTCAACCTTCACCATCTACATCACCAACTAATGAAGCACCAGTTCAAACTACTGAACCCAGCCCATCTCCAAGTGTGTCAGGTGAAGTATCTACAAAAGTTTATGTCTAAGAGGAGTGTTAGTAATGTTTTTGTTTAAGATCAAGACCTATGCTTTTATTGGTCCTTCTGGTACAGGTAAGAGTTATAGAGCACAATACGTTGCAAGTGGTAAAGGAATAAAATATATAATAGATGATGGGTTGCTTATAAAGGATAGTCAGGTAATTGCCGGTATTTCTGCAAAAAAAGCTCCTACAAAAATTGAAACTGTAAAGAATGCATTATTTTTAGCTGAAGACAGAAAAATTGAGGTTCAAAAAGCAATAAAGAAATATAGACCAGATTCAATTTTAATTCTTGGAACATCAGATGGAATGGTTGATAAGATTGCTGAGAATTTAGGATTACCACCAATTGCAGAAAGAATATATATTAATGAAGTTGCAACTCAAGAAGAGATGGATACTGCAAGAAGAATACGTGTTACACAGGGAAAGCATGTTATTCCAGTTCCTACTTTTGAAATAAAAAAAGATTTTTCAGGTTATTTGCTAGACCCACTTCAAATATTTAAATCAAAAGGAAAAAATGCTGAACCATACATTGCTGAAAAATCAATAATTAGACCAACATTTAGTTATCTTGGAAAATTTACTATTTCAGATAGCGTTTTTAAAGATATAATTGTTACTGTTGCAAAAAAGATAGAAGGTATATATAAGGTATTGAAAATTAGAGTTGATAAAACTCAAAATGATACTGCTGGTGTGCAATTGTATGTTGAAGTTTCAATTGAGTATGGCTCAAATATGGTAGAAGTTCTAAGAGTTTTGAAAAAAGAAACTAGAAGAGAAATAGAAAATTTGACGGCTATGTATATTTCAAATGTAGAAATTGTTGCAAAGCAAATTCATTTTCCAGAAGAATAAGAAAAAAGGAGTGTAGAAGTAAATGATAGTAGCAATAGATGGACCTGCGGGAAGCGGAAAAGGAACAGTAACTAAAGAGATTGCAAAAAGAATGGGATTAATTAATTTAGATACAGGGGCAACATATAGATGTGTTGCACTTGCTAGTTTAAAACATGGAATTAAATTAGAGGAAGAAGATAAAATTGTATCTTTGATTGATGATTTAGATATAGAATTTAAGTATGATAAAGATGATTTTATTAGAGTTTATTTAAATGGGGAAGAAGTTACAAGTGAAATCAGATCTTTTGAAGTAAATCAGATTGTTTCACCAATTTCCTCAATTGTTCGTGTTAGATTAAAAATGGTTGATTTGCAAAGAAAAATGGCAGAAGGAAAAGATGTAATTATGGAAGGAAGAGATATAGGCACTTATGTTTTTCCAAATGCTGATGTTAAAATTTATTTAGATGCTGATGTTGAAGAAAGAGCAAAAAGAAGATTTAAAGAAAACAAGGAAAAGGGATTAGATGTAACTTTTGAGGAAGTTTTGGAGAATATTAAGAAAAGAGATGAAAATGATAAGCATAAAGAAATAGGTTCTTTAAAAATTGCAGAGGATGCTGTTATTGTTGATTCAACCAAACTATCTATAGATGAAATGGCTGATGCAGTTGAGAAAATTATTTTGGAAAAGACAGGAGAAAAATAAAGAATGGAAGTATTGAGAAAAATTTGTAGAGCAATAGTTAAGCCTCTTTGTCATTTGGCTGCTCTAATTATTTATAGAGTTAGAATTGAAGGGATAGAAAATGTTCCTAAAAATAGTGCGTGTATAGTGTGTGGAAATCACGTTCATGCATTAGATGCACCTGCTTTGTTAGCAGTAACTAATAGAAAAATAAGATTTATGGCAAAAGAAGAACTATGGAAAAGTGTTGGATTTAGATTTATGGCTTTTGTATTTTATGTATTTCCAGTTAAAAGAGGAAAAAACGATACGGATGCAATAAAAACATCAATAAAAATTTTAAAATCAAATGAAATTTTAGGAATTTATCCAGAAGGAACACGTCATGGAATGGATAAAGGAATAAAGCCTAAAAATGGTGCGGTTACATTAGCTTTAAGAAACAATGTTCCAATAATTCCATTTGCTGTAATTGGTGATTTCAAGCCTTTTACAAAGGTTATATATAAATTTGGAAAACCAATGGATCTTTCAGAATATAAGGATAAGGCAAAAGATAAAGAAACTTTAGATATGTTAACAAATAAAGTAATGCAGGAAGTTTTGAAATTACGTAATGGGAAAGAAGAAACTACTGTATAATTATTACAAGGAAAGCCTTGACATTATAAAAATACTGATGTATAATCTTTTAGTAACTTGAAAAAGAGAAAAAATTAATTTTCATATAAAATACTAGTAAGAGCAAGGAGGGAATTTAAGATGGCACAACCAAAAAGAAGATGGTCTAAAGCAAGAACTGGATTAAAAAGATCAACTTGGAAAATAGAAGAAAAGAATTTAGCTACATGTCCACATTGTCATGAACCAGTTATGCAACATAGAGTTTGCTCAAATTGTGGATACTACAATGGTAAAGAAGTAGTAGCAGTTAAAGAAGATAACAAATAAGAAGAAACACATTTTTATAATGTGTTTTTTTTTATGCCTTTTTTGTTGAAATTTTAATGCTTTTGTTATAAAATATTTATACTTATGAAATAAAGAGGTGAAAAAATGTCAAAACCAGTAGTGGCTATTGTTGGAAGACCTAATGTAGGAAAATCTACATTTTTTAATTATATAGTTGGACAAAGAATTTCTATTGTTGAGGATACTCCTGGAGTTACTCGTGATAGGGTTTATGCTGAATCAAGTTGGAGAGGTAGAGATTTTACAGTTATTGATACAGCAGGGATTGAAGAATTAACAGGTGATACAATAGTTAATCAAATGCGTGAGCAAGTAGATATAGCAATTTCTGTTGCTGATGTTATTATATTTTTAACAGATATAAAACAAGGGGTAACTGCTGCAGATGAAGAAATTGCAGTAATGCTAAAAAGATGCAAGAAACCTATAGTACTTGTTTGTAATAAAGCAGACAATTTTGGACAAGATCCAATGGAATTATATGAATTTTATAATTTAGGGATTGGAACTCCAATTGCTATTTCAGCTGCAAATGCAAAAGGAATTGGAGATGTTTTAGATGAGATATATGAAAAATTTCCAGATGCAGATAAAGATGATAATGATTCAGAAGTTATAAAAGTAGCTATAATTGGAAAACCTAATGCAGGAAAATCATCATTGGTAAATAGAATTTTAGGCGAAAACAGAGTTATAGTTAGTGATGTTGCAGGTACAACTCGTGATGCAATAGATTCTGCATATGAAAATGAATTTGGAAAATATATTTTTATAGATACAGCAGGTATTAGAAGAAAATGCAAAGTTAAAGAAAATATTGAAAAATACAGTATTATGAGATCTAATTTAGCAATTGAAAGAGCTGATGTATGTATAATGTTAATTGATGCAACTGAAGGTGTTAGTGAGCAAGATTCAAAAATTATTGGTGAAGCGCATGAAGCTGGAAAAGGAATTATAATTGCTGTTAATAAATGGGATGAAGTTGAAAAGGATAATAACACAACAGAAAAATTTAAAAAAGAAATTTATAATGAATTACCTTTTGCAGGGTATGCTCCAATAATTTTCATTTCAGCTAAAACAGGACAAAGAGTTAACAAACTTTTTGAAATGATTAATAATGTTGCAAATCAAAATGCGTTAAGAATTTCAACAGCTGTTTTAAATCAAGTTATAAATGAAGCAATAGCTGTTGTTCAACCGCCATCTGATAAAGGAAAAAGGCTTAAGATTTTTTATGGAACACAAGCTTCAACTAAGCCACCAACATTTGTTATATTTGTAAATAAAAAAGAATTATTCCATTTTTCTTATGAAAGATATTTGGTTAATTGTATTAGAAATAATTTTGGATTGGAAGGAACTCCGGTTAGAATTATAGTTAGAGAGAAAGATGATAAATTTGAAAAATAAAAATTTCAAAAGATAAGGGGGAAATAATATGGTTGCGATATACATATTAGTTGCATTAGTAGCATATCTTATTGGAAGTATAAGCTTTTCAGTAATTTTTACAAAAAAATTGGCTGGATTTGATGTAAGAGAAAAAGGAAGTAAAAATGCAGGAAGTACAAATGTACTTAGAACAGCTGGAAAAAAGGTAGCAATTTTAACACTTGTATGTGATGTGTTAAAAGGTGTTATAGCTGTGTTGTTTGCAAAATTTATAGGAAAAGTAGATAATTTTGAACACACAGAATATTTAGTACAATTAGCTGGACTTATGGTTGCACTTGGACATACTTTTCCTATATTTTTTGGATTTAAAGGCGGAAAAGGTGTTGCTACAAGTTTAGGTGTTATAATGATAATTAACTGGCAAATTGGATTGATTTGTTTGGTATTTGCGTTAATTTTAATGATTTTAACAAGAATAGTTTCACTTGGCTCTGTTGCAGCTGCAATTTTATTTCCAGTGTTAACATTATTTATAACAGAAAATTATTCTGTGCCAGGTGATTATAGAATTTTTGGAATTTTACTTGGTGTGTTTGTTTGTTTTAATCATAGAGCAAATATTAAGAGATTACTAAAAGGCGAGGAAAAAAGAATATTTTAATTGCAAAGGAGAATGTATGAAGAAAGTATCAGTTATAGGAAGTGGAAGTTGGGGAGTTGCGTTAGCTATTTACCTAGCTGGGCAAGGATGCCAAGTAAAAATATGGTCTTTTTCAGAAGAAGAAAGAGATTTAATAAATAATGAAAGAAAATGTAAGTTTTTACCTAAGGTTGTTATACCTGAAAATATATATTGTTCAACAGATGCAAAAGAAGTATTAGAAGATACTGAATTAATTTTACATGTAACACCTTCAAAATTTACAAGAGATGTTGTAAAAAAATATAAAGATTATGTTAAAGATCAAGGAGTAATTATTTGTTCTAAAGGTTTTGAAGCATCATCTTTAAAAACACTTGATGATGTTGTTAAAGAGGAATTACCTAATTCTAAAATAGGTGTTTTATCTGGACCAAGCCATGCTGAAGAGGTTTCAGTTCTTATTCCAACAGCTTTGGTTGTTGCTTCTGAAAGTAAAGAATTAGCTGATGAAGTTGTTGATATTTTTAAAAGTGACAAAATGAGAATGTATACATCTAAAGATGTAAAAGGTGTTGAACTGGGAGGAGCGTTAAAAAATATTATTGCTTTTTGTGCTGGAATTTCTGCTGGTTTAGGATTAGGAGATAATACTTTCGCTGCATTACTTACTAGAGGATTAGTTGAAATATCTAGACTTGGAGTGGCTTTAGGAGGAAACAAAGATACATTTTATGGACTTACAGGTTTAGGTGATTTAATTGTAACATGTAGCAGTATGCATAGTAGAAATAGAAGAGCTGGCGTGTTAATTGGTCAAGGAAAGACAATAGAAGAAACTAGAAAAGAAGTTGGAATGACTATAGAAAGTATTGATAATATAGAAGTTGCATATAAATTAGCAAAATTGCACAACATAGAAGTACCAATAATAAATACAGTATATGCTGTATTATATGAAAATTTAGATCCAAGAGAAGCTGTAACAATGCTTATGACAAGGGATTTGAAAGAAGAATAAAACATAGGAGGAATTTTAAAATGGGATTTTTTGATGGATTAACTAAAAAAGGAGCAGAGATTTCAAACAGTTTACAAGAAAGTATTAATAAATCACAAAGAATTAGTGCTTTAAAAAAGAATATTTCTGAAAATAATTCTAAGATTTCAAGAACTTTTTCAGAGATAGGAAAAAATGTATATGAAAAAAGAACTATGGATGAAGAAGTAATGACATTCATAAGTGGAAAAATTGAAGAAATAGATAGCGCTAAAAAGGAAAATGAAGAATTAGAAAAAGAACTTCTTGGACTTAACAATAAAAAGAAATGCCCTGAATGTGGTACTGAAGTAGATATAGATGCTACATTTTGTCCAGTTTGCGGTAAAGAACAAGAAAAAGTTGAAATCGAACCTTTTGTTCCAAATGGAAAGAGAAAATGTTCTGGATGTGGTGAAGTTATAGATGATAGCAATGTGTTCTGCCCAAAATGTGGAGCTAAGAAAGAAGAAGTAGAACCTGTTGAAGAAAATAAAGAAATTGATGAAGTAGCTGAAACTACTGAAAATAACGAAGTAGCCGAAGAAACAACAGATGCTGTTGAGAAAAATGAAGATGTTGAAAAAGTTGAGGAAGTAGTTGAAGAAGAAAAAGAAATTATACCAGAAGGAAAAAGAAAATGTTCTGGATGTGGTGAAATAATAGATGATTCAGATATTTTCTGCGCAAATTGTGGAACTAAGAAAGAAGAAACAGAGGGAAATAAATAGATGAAATTACTTGTTCAAAGAGTGAGTAGTGCAAAAGTTGACGTGGATTCTAAAACAGTTGGAAAAATTAATAAAGGTTTTTTAGTATTGTTTGGTGTTACCCATACAGATACTAAAGAAATTGCAGACTATTTAGTTAAAAAACTTTGCAATCTTAGAGTTTTTAAAGATGAAAACTCTAAGATGAATTTATCTATAAAGGATGTTGATGGTGAATTACTAATTGTATCACAATTTACATTGTATGCAGATTGCCAACATGGAAATAGACCTAGTTTTGTAAATAGCGCTAAACCTGATATGGCAAATGAACTATATGAATATTTTGTAGAAAGATGCAGAAAAGAGGTTAAAAATGTTGAGACTGGAATTTTCGGTGCAGACATGAAAGTTTCATTATTAAACGATGGACCAGTTACGATAATGCTTGAAAAGGAAGATTAATTTGGATATCTTTCATAAAGATATTTTATAATATCATCTAAATTAGAATTTGATATTTTTATAAAAATATCTTCATCAAGGTTTATCCAAGCGCTAATATTGTATTTATCATTGTTATCAATGATTGCAGAAATTAGATCAACCATTTCAATTGGATTATCAAAGGTAATATTTTCAATTGATTTTTCAAATTTTTTGTTATAAAATCTTTCTAAGAAAGATGATAGTTCGTTTTGATCTTTACAATAAAGATTTAGAGTAGGTTTTTTCATAAAAAATCTCCTTTAAATATTTGAATTTTACTAATCTAGTATTAGTATTAGCAAAAAAGTAAAGGAAAAAACAAAAAAATACTAAAAAAAACTTGCAATGTAAAAAAATGTTGTGCTATAATAGTAATGTAGTAAAAATGAGCGAAGGAGTAAAGATATGAAGAAATCAAGTGTATTAAAATTAATGACTGTTGTTGTAATGATTGCGCTAATATTAGGAACAGCAAAAATGAGTTTTGCTGCTACACAAATTCAACCTATAGAGAATTCAGGTGGAAACTCAGCTGGAAACAATACTTTAAATACTGTTAATAATACTACTAATAATGTAGCAAATAATACAATACCGGTAAATAATACAAATAAAGTTGAAAATACAACATTACCTGAAGCTGGTAAAGAATCATCTTTAGGAATAGTAGTTTTAATAGCTTTAACTTCTATATCTGCAATATATACATATATAAAAGTTAAAGAGTATAATATTTAGTATTATATTAGAAGAAATCAATCAGAAAAAAAGGATTACGTTAGTAATCCTTTTTTGTGTGCAACTAATTTTATATAAAAATAATTAAATTTTCATAGTTTTAATATGGAGAGATTATAAAATAAAAATCTAAAAAATGTTCTAATTAAATACATAATTGTAATATTACATTTATGTAACATTTGTTGAAAAAAGAGTATACATGAAATATAATAATCACATATTAATAGTGGAGGAAATATTATGGCAACTTTTGCAGAATATATTTTAAATGAATCAGATTTTATTAAAAAAATAGATATTATGACTTATTTGAAGAAGAAACAAAATATATTTTTTAATACTTCTGTAATTATGAAAGCCGAAATAGCAAGAGAATTCATGGACACAATGAAATTAGATGTTGATCAAGGATTGGTGTTAACAGCTTGTTTAATGTATGATTGCTTGAAAATTGATTCACCAGAGGAACTTGTTAGATTGCAAAAATCACAAGATGAATATAGAAATTATTTAAGATCTTTAGGTTTTAATGATAGATTTTGTAAAATTTGTGCTGAACATTCGAGAGTTGGGCAAAATCCGGATGTAAAAAGAGAAAAAGAAAGCGATATATTAGAATTAGCAGATCAATTTGGTGGATTAATTATGCATAGATCTGATAGAATTGCTTATACTGTTCCAGAAGCATTGGAAATTTTAGTTAATAAAAATATGAAAAATTGCAATAATATTTATTTAAATACTTTCCAAGAATTTGTTGATATAATGGAGGGAATAGAAGTATGATGGGATTACTTACAAGATTTCAAAAAAATATGAATTGTATTACTAGAAATGATATTCCTAGTGCCGTTAGGGAAATATATGATACTATGGAGAGAAATGAAGCAGCTTTTGCTAAAAGAGAAGCCGAATTAAGAATTGGTGGAAACTTATTAGATGAATTGAAAAAGGCAAGAGCTAAATTAAAACATTTCGAAGAAGCTCCACTTTTACCAGGATTTAATATGGAAGATTTGAAATAGTTGTGACAATAAAAGGAGAAATAAGATGTACGAAGTATTTGCAGACATGCACATTCACATAGGAAGAAGTGAGAATAACAAGCCAATAAAAATTACAGCTGCTAGAAGTTTAAATTTTGCTAATATTGCAAAAGAATGTGTTGATAGAAAGGGAATTAATGTTGCAGGAATTATTGATTGCGCATCACCTTATGTTATAGAAGATATTGAAAAGTTTTTGGCAGATGGAGAAGCTTATGAGATAGAAGATGGAGGTATAATATATAAAGATAAATTATGTATTATATTGGGAAGTGAAATTGAAACGTCAGAGATTAATGAAAACGGAAAAACAGGAAGTGCGCATAACCTTTGCTATTTTCCTCATTTATCTGATATAAAGGCATTTTCAAAAGAAATGTCAACACACATAAAAAATATTACATTAAGTTCACAAAGAGCTAATATTTCAGCATATGAACTTATTGATATAGTACAAAAATATAATGGAATTCTTGTACCTGCACATGCATTTACACCACATAAAAGTTTTTATGGAAATTGCACTGCAAGACTAGAAAGAATTTTTAAAGAAAAATTTAAAGATATACCAGCAATAGAGCTAGGATTAAGTGCAGATACTTCACTTGCGGATAAGATTTCAGAATTAGAAACAAAAACATTTTTAACTAATTCGGATGCACATTCTTTACCTAAAATTGCAAGAGAATATAATAAAATGTTATTAAATGATATTAGTTTTAAAGAATTTGTTATGGCTTTAAAAAATGAAGACGGTAGAAAGATACTTGCAAATTATGGATTGGATCCTAAGCTTGGAAAATACCATAGAACATATTGTGAAGTTTGTAATAAAAATATACCAGGCGATGCACCTGTAACAAAATGCGATACGTGTGATAGTAAAAATATAACAATGGGTGTTTATGATAGAATAGAAATTATCAAAGATAAACCAGAGACAAAGAGTCCTGATTTTAGACCTGAATATGTATATCAAATACCACTTACTTTTATTCCTGGATTAGGTGCTAAAACAATAGATAAATTGTTAAATGCATTTGAAACAGAAATGAATATTTTACATAAATTATCTTATGATGATATAGAAGCAGTTGTTGGTGAAAAAATAGCTGATAACATTGAGGCTGCTAGAAAAGGAAAAATGAAAATAAATGCTGGCGGTGGCGGTGTTTATGGAAAAGTAACAAAAGAATAAAATAATTTTACAAAGAGAATTGAACAAAGTAGTTTAAAGGTATTGCGAATAGATAATGATTTTGTTATAATTCTCTTTGTGAATTTTATATGCCAATATAGCTCAGTTGGTAGAGCAACAGATTCGTAACCTGTAGGTCGGCGGTTCGATTCCGCCTATTGGCTCCATAGTGAAATCTGCTCGAACTTTTCGAGTTTTGATAAATAACTAATTCAGAAATGGATTAGTTTTTTTTGTATTTTAGAAAACTATTCCATTCTCAAAAAGAAAGGATGGAACTATGGTAAATATTATTAAAGAAGAAATTACATTAGAAGAATCACTAAAAAAGAAATTAGAGTTTATATGTGATTTTGCAAAAGTAAAACCTACTATTATTAATGGAAGTATTAGAAAAATTGATAAGACTAATTTAACTTATATTGAACTACATAGAATTATTATTAACAATATTACTTTTCTTATCTTTAATTATTCTAATGAAATATTTATAGAGAATTTATCTAATAAGATTAAATTATCTGAATTAGAAAATTATTTGAAAAACTGCTAAAACCTTGACTTTTAAATAAAAAGTGATATTATAAATAACCAATAAATGACAAGCAGTATTAGTCGTTTTGAAAGAAAGCGAGGTACAACTATGGTCAGATACATATTTAATATTTATAATGATTATTATTTTGGAGTTAAGGATATTAGATTTATCTAGTGTCTTTGACTCCCTTTTTTAGTGAAAGGAGTTGAAAAATTATGAATGAAGAATTGAGACTGAAAGAAAAATATTTTAGTGGTAATACATATTTGCAAGCATCAAATAAAAAGCAAGGAGAAGAAGTTTTAAAGATTCTATACAATATTGAGCAATATGGTGATGAAAATAAAGGCCCAGATTTAATTTCAAAAACAAATAATAAAATATATGGAATTGAACATTTTGAGTTTGATAGTACAAAAAATGATAAAAAAGGAAGTAGATTTAAACAACAGATAGGAATTATAGATAATAAGGTTAATAATGAAATAAAAAGCAAAGATAAAGTTCACAATACTTCCGTATTAGAATTAAGTCAAGATTTGAGCAATTACATTAACAACTATAAAAAAATATACAATTATCATTATTCAAGAATTCAAAGTTATTTCGAAAATCTTAATAGAGACTATCCAAGCTTAAAAAAAGAAATTTGGTTTTTTATAGAAGATGTGACACCATTTGGAAATCACTATCTAGATGCAGATTGTAATCCTGTACTATTTCAACCAATGTTAGTTAAAGAGTTAATTGAATTATTTGAAAATTCTCCTCTACTTAAAGGTATATTGTTTGCAACTAATTCATTTGGTAATGAGAAAAAAATATTTGCCTATCTTAATAAATTAAATAATATTAACAAATTAAGGAAAGAATGTGCAAAAGAATCAGTGGATAATTTGATGATTCAAAATTCATTATGTTTTACAACTTTAATGAAAATTGAAAATTTGGAGGACTTTGAAGATGAATAATGAAAAAATAAAATGTGGAATATACATGAGAGTTTCAACAGAGGATCAGGCCAGAGAAGGTTTTAGTTTACCAGAACAAAAAGAACGATTAGAAACCTATTGTAAGTTTAATGATTATGAAATAGTAGAATACTATACTGATGCTGGAATAAGTGCTAAAACTGGAAATCATAGACCAGAATATGAAAGAATGCTAGAAGATGGTAAAAATGGCAAAATAAATATGATAGTTGCTTTAAAATTAGATAGAATAACAAGAAGTATTAAAGATTGGGAAACTTTAATGGATTATTCTGATAAATATAATGTTGCTCTTGCTTTTGTAAACGATAAAATTGATACAACTAATGCCAATGGAAAAATGGTATCTAGAATTATGATGAGTGTTAGTCAAAATGAAATTGAAAGAACTAGTGAAAGAACAATTATAGGTTTATCTGGTGCAATTAAGCAAGGTCATATTCCTGCTCGTGCTCCATTAGGTTATAAACATATTGATAAAAAATTAGTTCCTGATCCACTTACAAAAGATATTGTAATTAGAATATATAATATGTATTTTGAAGGTAAAACTTACTTTAATATTGCTACTATATTTAATCAAGAAAAGGTTTTAGGAAAAACTAATTGGAAAGACACAGGAATATTAAGAATAATAGCAAATGAAGTTTATAAAGGCGATTATGTGCATGGAAAAAGAACAAATCATCCAACATATTATGAAAATGTTGTTGAACCAATAGTATCAAAAGAATTATGGGAAAATTGCCAAGTTCAAAAAAAGAAGAATCAAAAAAATTATATGAGAACACAAACCTATATATTTTTGCAAAAATTAAAATGCCCTAAATGTGGAAGAATACTTGCTGGTGGGGCTAGTCATAAGAAAAAAGCAGATAAATGGTATTTCTATTATAGGTGTGAAGATTGTAAAAATAATATCAAAGAAACTGAAATAGAAGAAACTATTAAAACTTTACTTGCTGATATTTTGGAATATGATAATGTTGTTAATGAATTCTTTTTACCAGTATTAAAATCTAAAATAAATAATCCAGAAGATGAACTCAAAAAAGAACTAAAAAATTTAGATAATAAAAAAGAAAGAATTAAAAAAGCATATATTGATTCATTATTTACTGAAGATGAATTTAAAGAAGAAACAAAAATAATAGAAAATCAAATTGAGTATATAAATTCAAAACTATTAGAGAATCAACAAGCAGAACAATTAAACTTTACTACTGATGATATACTTCTTAAAAGAGATATGGATTTTATCAATAAAGTTAAACTACCAATATCTTATTATGCTTTTAATGATAATTGGAACTTACTTGATAGAGAAAAGAAAGCAGATATTATTATGAGATATGTTGATGATATAGAACTTGAAATGATAAATAATAAATATGCAGTTAAACAAGTTAATTTTAGAAGTACCTTTTATAGTGATTTTGAAGAACTATATAAAAAAGGTTATATTGATAGAAAAAGACCTCTTGTATTTAACTTTGATGGTATATGTGTAGATACAAATGTTAGATATAGTGAATATCTACCAACTGAAAAAGTAATACAACATTTATATAGATTAAATGAATATTATGAAGTTAATTTTTATAAGGGAACACTTTATAAAGAAACTGAAAAATTAGATATGCTACCACTTAAAAATGGAGAAGTGCCTGTTAGAATATTCCCATTACAAGATAACAATAATGCAGATGAAACCTGGGTATCAATGGGAATGATTACAACAAAAAATAATCCAAATGATATAAAAGTAAATATTAGAGATGTATTTGAAACAATACCAAATGAAATAACGAAAGATGATATTGTTAGTCAAGAACAACAATAGTTGCTTGTGAAATTCTTGACTAACAAAAAATAAAAACATAATGGAAAAACTTTAAAACAAAAATTACATTTTTCGTTTTGAAGTTACCTATCAAAAAGAGTTTTTTGCTAACTTTTTTTGAAAAAAGTTATAACAAACGAGCACGTTTTGTTGTTGTAAGACAATGAAGGTGGGAAAAGTTTGTTAAATAAAATTATGAAATAATTGCTTACGAAGTTTGTAATTACTTGAATAATTTTCAATAGATAAAATAAAAAGCAGTGCTTTCTATTTTATCAGTAGTCTTATGTAGTTTTAATGATTTACGAAGTTTATCATTATTATGAAATAAGACAGGTGGATTCTAAGGTAGCCTAAACCTTAGCCCCCATATTTTGATACTTGTGTCAAAATCTATAGGGGGTTAGAGATTTTGACAAAGCAAAATTACCCTACTATAAATAGTAGGACTCTATTCTAATAAAGGGGGAATATAAAATATGAATGATAAGGAAGAATTATCTTATTCACTACATTTAAGTAATGATAAAAATAAATCAAAAAAAGCAAGAAGAAGTGTAAAAAATACTGAAACTGGAACTACTTCTCTATCTAATAATGCAATACAGAATCATCAACAATTATCAAAAGTTGATAAACATAATTTAAGAAAATATGATGATGACAAAGAATTAATTTGTACGATTAAGGGTACTTCATCTGTTGTAGAAGATACTAAAAATTTATATTTAGAACTATTTGAAGATGCAAGAATTAAATATAATGAAAAACAAACTAGAAATGACAGAAAGATAGAAAATTACTTTAATCATATTTCAAATGATAGCAAAAGAGATCTTGCTTGTGAGATTATTATTGAACTTGGCGATATGGATTTTTGGGCTGATAAAGATGATAAGTTTAAACATAAAATGGAAGAAGTTTTCAAAGAACAAATACAAGATTTAGAAGAAGTTGTACCCAATTTTAAAATAGCAAATGCCACCATACATTTTGATGAATCTAGTCCCCACTTACATATTGTTGGAGTCCCATTTAAAGAAGGTATGCAAAATGGTATGGAAAAACAAGTTGGTAAATCAGATGTATTTAATAAAATAAGTTTAGTAAATATTCAAGATAGAATGAGAGAATATTGTATCAACTCATTCAATAGAATTTATCATTTAAACTATACTCTTAAAGCAAAAGAAGAAGGAAGAAATGTTGATATTAATGTTGCCAATATGAATGAATATAAAAAGTTCAAACGAGAGCAAGAAAAATATAAAAAGCAACTTAAAGAATTAAATAGTAAAACTGATGAATTACAAAATAAATCCAATGAAATTACTGATATTATTGATAATTTAAAAACAACTATTATGAATAAAAATAACTACTCTATTTCAAGTGATGATGTAAATAAAATTAGAAGATATATAGAACAAACTAATGATACTACTTCTAATTTACGAAATGCTAATGACATAAATATAGTTTTAAAAAGATATGAAGATGATTTAAGAGAACACTCTAACGAAGTTAGAAATTTGAAAAAGAAAATTAAAACTCGTGAAGATAGAATTGAAGAATTAGAATATGATTTAGATAATGCAAATGACACTATTTATGAGTTAGAAGATAAAGTATCAGAATTACAAAAAATGGTTGATTACTTTAAAGAACTATGGAAAAAGTTTATAGAATTTCTAAAAGATAAATTCTTTTCTAGTAATAAATATGATGATTTTATAAATGATTTATATGATAAAAATATACTTGATGAAAATGACATTGATATTATACAAAATAATGAGAAAGACAAAAACAAAGATGATTTTGAAAGATAAATTATCTTTTTTATGTTTAGATAATGATTAAATATTAATTCTATGGTACAATATATTTGATATACAAATAGTAATTTGTATAAGAAATTATATTAGTAAATGAAATAAATTTAATAAAA